>JANXAA010000456.1 GCA_025061865.1 Acidobacteriota bacterium
CGGGGCAGGAGGTAGGCCCATGCCGTCGGGGCCGGCCAGTCGATCACGGGCCGGCCGTCAGGAGCCGTTTCATAAATCCGCCGGATGAGGCCTTCGTAAAGAGCGACCCGGTCGGCCCCGGGCCAGTCGACTTGGATGTCGACGCCGTACGCGCCGACCCGCGCCAAGCGCTGGATAAGCCGGTCGACCCAGGACCATCGGCCCTCCGACACAGCCCGCCGTACATCAGGCCGCACGACGTTCAGATTTTGGGCGATTAACCGATAGACACTCATTGATACCGCTGGAACAGTCCGATACAATGGGACAGGTGCAAAAAAGGCTTGGGCACCCGAGACCCTTGGCGGAGGCGGCCTGTGGTCGACCTGGTCATCCCAAGCCAACTGTCGTTTTTGACGCTGGCTGGAGAAGTCGCCCGGGCCCTTATCTCGGGTTACGCCCTTTCAGAAGAGGACCGCGACTTTGCCCTCCTGGCCGTCCACGAGGCCGTCGCCAACGCCATCGTCCACGGCAACCGCCAGGACCCCCACCGGGTCGTGTCCCTGCGATTCATTTTAGAGTCACACGGATTCTACGTCGAGGTCCAAGACCAAGGCAATGGCTTTGAACCCGAGGCCGTCCCAGACCCCACGAAGCCGGAAAATCGGCTGAGTCCCCACGGACGGGGCCTGCTGTTCATCCGGACCCTCATGACGGAAGTTGAGTTCGTGCGGACCCCCCAGGGCATGCGGGTCCGTATGTACAAGGCAGCCCCTTATCAGGGGGACCAGTCAGAAGAGAAGATGTAAATCGGCAGTCCGTCTTTTCGGCCGCACGGCCCGATTCCCGAACGGCCGAATGGCCGAAGGAGTAGGTGAGCTCAACCGATGGGAGCGACGCGAGAGCATCCATTTCAATATAAGAGCATCCATTTCAATATATTGGTTCTCTGACCGACATGCCTGTCCCTGTCGTATTAAAAAAGATCTATGACTATCGGGTACCGGGCGTCTTGACCTTTCAGCATGAGACGGCCATCAAAAAGATTTACGTCAAGGACGGTCGTATCATTTTCGCCAGTTCGAATCAAAAGGGCGACCGTCTGGGCGAATTTCTGCTCCGGCGAGGCGATATCGACGAGGCCGTCCTCCAAGAGGCCTCCCGCCGCCTTCGCATGAATCCGGACAAGCGCCTTGGCCGTATCCTCATCGAGATGGGCGTCCTGACGCCCCACCAGCTCTTTCAGGCTGTTCAGGACCAGGTCCTGGCCATCGTGAGTAGCGTCTTTGCTTGGGAGGCGGGCGTGGTCCACTTCGTCGTCGGCCCGTCCAGGGACGAAGAACTCATCCAGCTCCATCTACCCATTCCACGGGCCATCGTCATGGGTGCCCGCGGGCTTCCGAATCCCCGGCGGTGTATCGAGGCCTTGGGCGGGCCGGACGGGTTTGTCGAGATGGTCCCCCAGCTTCGCCTGGAAGTCCACGTCTTAGGCCTCTGGCCAGATGAACGGCGGCTCTTGCCCCTGTTAGATGGGACCCGGACGCTCAAGACAGTCCTGGACCAAAGTCCCATCGAACCCGACATGGCGGCCCGTCTGCTGTACGGTCTCTATGTGTTGGAACGTATCCGCATCATTAAGAAGTAATGAGCAATGGTCGTGGGCAGTCGGCAGTTTGGCAGATGGGTAGGTAGGGAAAACTATGGGGAACGTTTCCTATCGGAACGGTTTACTTCGTG
>JANXAA010000457.1 GCA_025061865.1 Acidobacteriota bacterium
GGATCCGCCTGGCCCTCTGAGGGATGGCCGCCCGCGGGGTGATCCCGCCTCGTGTCACTGAATCTCCTGCCATGCGTTCAACCGGACGGGGATCAAGAAGCCGTTGGGGGGGTGCTCGCAGTCATAGTGGACGGAGACATTGCCACCGATACGCATGACCTGGTCGTCTGGTGCCGTCCCGACTCGCCGGACGAGAGGCGAGCAGTCGTTGGCGTCCTCAGCGAGGATGAGCCCGTCGATGGAGGCATCTCCTAAGACCTGGACCTGCTCATGGGCCGCTATGACGGCTGCCGTCAGGGGGTCGCCCGGCGTCGGCAGGGTCCCACAGGCGACCGCTTCCCCCCGGGTGGCTTTAATATCTCGACGGCATCCCCGTCGTCCTATGAGGACGCGAGCTTGAATGCGGACGTCCCGTCCGGCGATCAGGGCATAGGGAAATTGAGGCCCCAGGGGAATCATTTGGAAGTTCTGCCTAACCTGAATGTTTCCGTAAGCGATAACGGCTAAAGGCCAGGCGCCCTTAGGCATCTCGATGCCGCATCCGACCAAAGCCGAACCGCACAGGGTTTCGGTCCTGCCCAGACCCAGCCGGACGTCTCCATACACGAATAGGACGGCCCCGTGGAGAGGCGAATAGACAAAGCTGTTCGGCCGGAGGCGCCATTCCGGATTTCCCGGCGGTATTCCCAAGATGGCACTTCCGTCAAAGTCCGGGACACCGTCCGGGTCGCGGCGGCTGGGGTCAGGACTCCCCGGTAGGGCGCGGACACTCGAATCGGGCACGACCTGGAGGAATCCGCCCGTGTCGTAGAAGTCCTCTCGGTTGAAGTCATTGTCTTGCGCCGAGCCCAGGCTGGCATCGGGGAAGTCGCAGGCTGTCGGGGCCTCGGCGCCCAAGAATCGAAAGCCATAGAATTCATCTGCTCCGCCGTCTGGTACGGGGGGTCCGTGACCCGTGTCCTCTGTACAGCCGGGTTGGCCTTGGCAGGCCGCTACCCGGCCACAGTCGTCGAGCTGAACGTCATAGGGGTCGCTGAGGTCATCGATCAGGCGCCAGGTCCAGCGCTGGACGACGCCGTTCCAGTAAGCCTTGTAAACGCGGCCGACGCCTGTCGCGCTGGCGACCAGGGCGAAGTATTTAGTCGTAGCCCCGTCAGTTCCCGGAGCCCCACATCGGAGTTGAGCCGGCAGGGCCCAGTCGCCAGAAGTATCAAACGCCGTGGGTGGGGGCACGAAGCGTTCGTGGTAGGGGTTGATGATAGGGACCTTCATCGGAGAGTGACCATCGCCGGCCTTGCCCCCGATGAACACATCCCCTTGTCGGGAAAAGTTCCTGACCGCCGTGGCGTCCTGGCAGATCCCGATGTCTGCGCCCGCGTCGCCCAGGACGAGATTCTGGTTTGCGTGGACGGGGCCGCACTCTCCGCATATCAGGACGTCATCCGTGACCTTCAGAGACCCATGGACCAAGACGGCCGGGATTTCGACAGGCGGGCCAAACCAGGCCCGGAGCATCCGGCGGGCGACACCCCGACGGGCTGACACCGCGGCGAGTTGAACGCCATCGGCGTCCACAAGGACGGGATATTCGGCGACGACCGTCACGCGGATGCGGCGGTCTCGGTCCTCGAGGGGATCATTGGGTCGGGGGTCCTCGTCGTAGTTGTCATCGACGCGGACGTAGATAAGTCCACG
>JANXAA010000458.1 GCA_025061865.1 Acidobacteriota bacterium
ACGCCCCTGGTTCCAGGGCGTCCGGACCTTTCGGACCTTCGACCCCGTGCCTGTCCTCTTTTCACCGATGCAAGTCGCCGCTGGCCCTTACCGAGGCCACGTCATCCTCTGCCAGGAGTCCACCGAGCTTCGGTAAAGAGCCATCACCTTGGGTCCATAGGTAAATGACACGNGCCGCCGGGGACGTTGGCCTGACCTGCAGCCAGAGGCCTGTACGCCTCTCATCGCAACAGAGCCTGTCAGGAGCATATCCCTGGCTATCCCTATGCGCTCCTATGAGCCGCTTCATCCCGCCGTCACGACGACTTGGAGGCTCTTCCGCACCCGATCCGGCCGATGGAACTGGCCCTCGAAGGCGTCTGGCGGATACAGCCGACCGTCGACGAGCCACCAGACATAAAGCTTCAGGCCTGGCGAGCCCATGTAGTACCCCTCCGGTGTGATGGCGATCCACTCCGTCGCGACCCCTGTCTTGGCCATGGGGTATAGGGTCATCCACGTGATAATCGGGGATCCGTCGAAAACCCGCCATAACCGGACCGTCCCGTCGGCGCCCCCGCTGGCCACGACGTTCCCGGTTAATGAAAAGGCGACAGAGTACACTTCCCCCGTATGACCCTCCAAGATCCTCTGAAGTGCCCCCCTCTGGACATCCCATAACCGGACTTTGCGGTCTTCGCCCCCGACGGCTAAAACTCGACCGTCCGGCGAAAAGGCGACCGCCCGAGCCAGACAACCCTCTCCTGAGAATGTTTTCAGCAGGCCCCCCGTCTCGACATCCCATAAGCGTACGGTCCGGTCCGCACTCCCGATGGCAATGAAGCGCCCGTCCGGTGAGAAAGCCACGGACCTCCCCAATAGACCGTGACCCTGAAAAGCCCGCTTCGGCCGCCCGGTCTCGGCATCCCAGACACGTACTGTCCGGTCCTTGCCTGCACTGGCCAGCCAGCGGCCCTCCGGCGAGAAGACGACAAAAAGGACAGTATCCTCATGGCCGGCTAGCGTGGCCTTCGGTCGGCCCGACAGGACTTCCCACAGACGCACCGTCCGGTCTACACTCCCACTGGCCAGGGCTAGCCCGTCCGCTGAAAAAGCTACAGTCAGTACGACGTCCTCATGACCCGCCAGGGTCCACTTGGAGACTCCCGTATCGACGTCCTGGAGCTCGATCATCCGGTCCATCCGGCCGACCGCCAGGGTTCGACCGTCCGGGGTGACGGCCATCGAGGCAGCCAAAAGCCTCGGTAAATATACGGTTTTCTTCAGCCCACCCACCAACAGGTCCCAGAAGTGAATGGCCTTGTCACCACCCCCGACGGCCACCGTCTTACCGTCCAAGAGGAAATCGATAAACCACACGAAATGACTGTGACCCTGAAAGGCCCGCTTCAGTTCACCCGTCTGCGTATTCCACAGTCGAACCGTACGGTCTCCGCCCCCCGTAGCGATCAGTCCACCGGTCGGCGAAAAGGCAATCGAAAAAACGGCGCTTTCGTGGGCCTCCAATACCAGCCGGACTGTGCCTGTCGAAATGTCCCAAAGTCGAGCGGCTTTGCCCAACCCACCGGTCGCCAGTGTACGTCCGTCCGGAGAAAAGGCGACTGTGAACACGTCGATTTCATGCCATAGGATCCCTCTGAGAGCATAGGCCCCTAAATCCCACAGCAGGACGGCCCGGTCCCG
>JANXAA010000459.1 GCA_025061865.1 Acidobacteriota bacterium
TCCCAGGCGCCATTGCCGTTGGCGTCCAGGTACCAGGCCGCCCAGGGCGGATAGTACAGGCCGGGGTCGTCTTTCCCATCGCCGTTCCAGTCGCCCACGAGAGGCGTGTAGCCGCTACCGCCGAAGAAGAAGCACCGGTCGACGCCACAGCCTTCCCAGGCGCCATTGCCGTTGGCGTCCAGGTACCAGGCCGCCCAGGGCGGATAGTAGAGACCTACATTGGCCCACCTGTCGCCGTTCCAATCACCCACGAGGGGCACATAACCAGGCCCGCCAAAGGCAGACATACACGAATCCACACCGCAACCCTCCCATAACCCGTTGCCGTTGTTATCGATGTACCATGCCCCAGTTGCTACTTCGTATAGACCGGCGACGGCCTTCAGGCCGATTCCAAGCTGGGCAGAGCTTAAGGGGATTGCATGGTCGGAGAGCCGGGGTTGAGCTCGGAGGGTTGAGGCCTTCTCGGGGGGGAGGAACCCGAAGAGACTCCACAGACCCCATCCGACCCCCACCAGGGCCAGGATAGGCCTGTAACCTGTCAGATTCACACGAATCTTCGTTTTCATAATGTCTCCTCCGACTATGTCTAATTCCTGACGGAGGGAGCTGACCCCTGCGTGCCTTCGCACAGACCGAAAACGAAAGCTCATCGACCCCAGTCGCCTAAGCGGGGGAAAGGGCCCCGTCTCGGTCCCAGGGACAGTCAGCTTCGATATCGATGCGGTCTCCAGCTGATCCCCCACTTCTCCTCAAACTTTTTCCGATTTCGGTCGAAAATACGCCAATACTCGGTCTCTCCCAGGCGTCGGAACGTGGCCTTCTGAAAATGGTGGATGAAGACGTCTTCAGCACAGACGACCCGGTAGCCGGCTTGCCGGACTCGCAGGGCCAGGTCATCGTCTTCGAACATACCGACCTCAAAGCGTTCATCTAAGAGGCCCACTTTTTCCAGGACAGCCCGAGGAAGTATAGCACAGAAAAGGGCGACCATGGGGATGTCGAACACGCGGCCTTCCCACTCCCAGGCCCGACGCTCGGCGAAAGCCTCCATTTCAGCCAGGGTCGTGTACGAGGTTTCGATGCGGGCTTCGTTGCCGCAAGCGTTCGTGACCGGGCCAATCAGTCCGATCGTCGGGTCTCGTCGAAAGTGACGCACTAAGCGCCCCATCCATCCTCGGGTCACGATCGTGTCGTTGTTTAAAATCACGATATATTCGCCTGTGGAAGCCTGGATGCCGCGGTTGTTCCCACGGGCAAAGCCCTCATTCCGGTCGTTCAAGAGGACCTGGACGTTATCATGGCGTTCCGTCAACTTTTGTAAGTACTCAGGCGTGCCGTCAGTAGAGGCGTTATCGACGACGATGAGCTCCCAGTTCGGCCATAGGGTGTTCCGGAATAAGCTATCGATGCAGAGCTGAGTCAAATGCAAGTTATTATGGGTCAGTAGGACCACGCTTACCTTCGGATACAAAGCATCCACGGCGGGTCGAAGGTGGGCCCAACGATCCGCCCACGTATTTTGACGAGCAAGATGCCGTCGCGCATCTTGTCGCTCCACATTGTCTTCCTGCAGGGCTCGTTCGATCTGAGCTATCCAAGTGTCCGCATCCGCTGCGATATACACCAATCCCTTTTCCTCGTACTTCATCAGCTCGGGTAAGGGTACGGCCA
>JANXAA010000045.1 GCA_025061865.1 Acidobacteriota bacterium
GACTTGACGCAGGGCCTGATAGAAGACCCACTCGGGCTCCCCATAAGCGCCCGAAAAGATCAGGTTCATGTCCAGTCGGAAAAGGGGAAGGTTCCACAGGGACGAGACACACTTGACGGCCAAGCTCTTACCGCATCCGCTGATGCCCATGATCAGGATGCCCTTGGGACGGGGCAGGTCCTGACGGCGGGCCTCGGGGGCAAACAGGACGGACCGCTTGCGGAGCCAGTCTTTCAGGACGTCCATCCCGCCGAGGTCCTCGAGAGTCCACCGGGGGGGCACGTATTCGAGAGCGCCTTCCTTGCGGACGAGCTGTTCCTTTTCGTCAAAGACGGCTTCGAATAGTTCTCGTTCGTGCCGAAGAGGTCTTTGGGCGAGACGCTGGACGAGGTGAAAGATTTCGTTGAACGTCAGGCCTCGCATCGTAGACGCCAAGCGAGGGATGAGGGCCTGCCAGGGTTGAAGGGCGGGCTGGGCCCGAAACAGGGCCTGGAGGTATTGAACGATCTCTGCTTCCGTCGGGACATCCACAGGAATCAGGTAAAGCTCCCGCTTCAAGAGGTCCGGGACCCGAGCGTCAGGCGATACCATCACGACCATTTTAGGCTGGGTCCGGAGACGGTAGTAGAGGTCCCGGAGCTTGCGGACGAGGCTCGGTCGCCCGTTCAGCCACGGGGCAAAGTCCTTAAGTACAAAGACCCCCCCTGTCGGATGCGACTCGATGAACTCGAGGGCCTGGAGGGGGTCCTGCGTATCCGAGGAAGACCCGCTGAATCCAGTAATGCAGGTCCACACGTACAGGCTGTCAGGTTTCTGGAAGATAGCCCGGGCGAGCGCCTGAAGGCGCTGTTCGACTCGCGCTTCGTCCCAGGAAGCGACCCACACGAGGGGATACCGACTCTGCCAAGCATGGGTCAGTTCTTGCCAGAGGTCCATGAGCGCCTTCCGTGGGCTTACACCCACCGGCCATTTTACCCACGGCTCCCAAAAGGGGCAATGCTTCCATTCGCCGGGAGTTCATTATCGTTTGGGGTCATGGCTCATAGGGTCGGATAGTGAATGGCAAATGGCGAGTCAAAAGGGGACGATGCGTCATTTGCCATAGGGAGCCGTGACCGTCGAGGGATACGCCGTCTCCGAGAGCCGGCCGATATGGGGCCAGACGGCCCTCTCCCGCCCGCGGGCCCTCCCCCGCCGCCACCGCCGGGACCGGACTTCCACCACCACGGAATAGACGCCTCCCGCCCACCCCCGCGAGGGTCTCAGCGTGCGGCCACCCGCCGCCGGAAACGTCGTTGCGCGCACCGGTCGTCTCGGCCGACGGACCGTCCCGACCTTTCATGCCACCGCCGTGCCGTCGGCTCCGACCCCTTCTCGAATTGCTCTGTTTCCTTGTTCCTCACCTTCCCCTCGCATTTCACCTCCGACCTCAAGTGTCGACCTAGATAGACATCGTGTTCAGAAAATCAAACACCTCGGGATGGCCGACAAGTACCTCGTCAAGCCTGATATAGCCGTGCACCGATAACCACCCCCTTAGGCATACTTCGTGCTCCCTCCGTCCTGAGGCATCTTAACAGAGCGGCTTAGCTCGTAAGAGTCCGGACGGATCCGTCCCTCCGACCCTCCGAGGAGGGCGATTTTCCAGGCATAGGACCGATAGGTTAGTCGACCTACGCCCTCCTCACGGGGTCAACCTGTTCTGTCAAGAAATTTCGGACCGGAAAGCATACCCATGATACGTTTCAGATGCTGCCTTGAATCCGGTGTAAGCCTAACAGAAACTCTCGTCGGCCTGAGTCTCGTCGGTCTGCTGGCCGGGTTTACCCTGAGCGTCGTGCACGCCTGGCAGGTCCGGTTCAAGGCCTTAGAAATTCCCCAGGCCCTGACCGCCGATATCGTCTACGTGCAAGGGATGGCCATACGGCAGGGTCGGTCCGTCGGCCTCGTCTTGGAACTGCCCGACCCCAAGGGCTACCGGATCTGCATTGATACGAACGGCGACGGTCTTTCGCGTTCGGATATTCAGAAGGGCTGGGACGTCTGCCCCGGACCGGAAATACGATTAGAGCGTTCGCCTTGGATTCAAGCCGTAGAATTGCGCTGGGGGGCGCACCGAATGATCATCTGTAACAGTTGGGGCCTCTGCACATCGGCCAGGACCTGCTGGGTGGTCCTACCCATCAGAGAACGCGGGTGCCTCGTCTGGAATGGCACGACGAGCCAAACCCGGTGGGAGCGGTCCCTGGTTCCATAGCCACCCCAACCCGCTTTGTGCTACCATAGATTCTCTGAGAATAGATAGGCAGGTAGGCAGGTCGGTAGATGGGCCGATAGGCGGGTAAGGGCCGGACCCCGGGTTGGCTCGACGACGGAAGAGATTTCTATGCAATAGATACCGGGATGTAGGCCGCTACAGGAGGCGCAAGGTCTACTTAGACCCCCTGTCCAGGACGAATAGCCCGGCCGGCCCATAGAGCGCCTACGTCTGGACGATGGGCTACTGGGGACCGTTATGGCAGGCCGGACTCGGTTCGAAACAGCCACCTCTGGCCCCTCTCCTTACCCACGCATGGCCGCATATTCCCCATTGCCCCATCTGCCGACCTGCCCAACTACCCACTTGCTGAAGACCGTAGTTTGCTACGTCGAGAGAGCTGGAGGTTGGACATGACGCAATATGTATTTCAAAAGATCACGCCCCCCACGCGGGGGGAAGTCATCCAACTTCAGGAAGGCCGGGTGGTCCCGCCCGAACGGCCCATCGTCCCCTTCATCGAGGGCGACGGCATCGGACCCGATATCATGCGGGCCGCCCGCCTCGTCCTCGACGAGGCCGTCCGCCTCGCCTATGGCGGTCGTCGGGAAATCGTCTGGTTCGAGGTCTACGCCAGTCGGAAGGCCCAGGAGCTCCTGGGGGAGCTCCTGCCCGCGGACACCCTGCGAGTCCTACAGACGTATCGGGTAGGTCTTAAGGGGCCGTTCACGACGATGGCCGGACCGAGAGGCTACCGGAGCCTCGTCGCTCAGATTCGCCAGCAATTAGACCTCTATGCGTGTATTCGTCCGATTCGGTATTTTCGGGGCGTTCCGGCGCCGGTTCGGCATCCGGAGAAGGTGGACATGGTGGTGTTTCGGGAGAACACGGAGGACGTGTATGCGGGCCTGGAGTGGGGGGCCGGGAGCGAGGAGGCGAGGCGGCTTCGGGAGTGGCTCCGGGAGGTCCTGGGGGTCGAGGTTCGGGCGGACGCCGGGCTGGGCCTGAAGCTGATTTCGGCCTATGGGAGCCGGCGGCTGGTGCGGGCGGCCCTGCGGTATGCGGTCGAGCGGGGTCGGCGGAGCGTGACGTTGGTCCATAAGGGGAACATCATGAAGTACACGGAGGGGGCGTTTCGGGAGTGGGGGTACGAGGTGGCCCGGGAGGAGTTTGGGGGTCAGGTCGTGACGGAGGCGGAGGTGGGGGAGGTGTATGGGGGTTCGGTCCCTGCGGGGAAGGTCGTCCTCAAGGACCGGCTGGCTGACAACATGTTCCAGCAGGTGTTGCTGAGGCCGGAGGAGTACGACGTGTTGGCGACGCCGAACTTGAACGGGGACTACCTGTCGGACGCTTTGGCGGCGCAGGTGGGGGGTCTGGGGATGGCGCCGGGGGCGAATGTGGGGGACAGGGCCGCCATCTTTGAGGCGACCCACGGGTCGGCACCCAAGTACGCCGGTCTCGACAAGGTGAACCCGACGTCGTTGATCCTCTCGGGCGTCATGATGCTGGAGTGGCTGGGGTGGGTGGAGGCGGGGGGGTTAGTCGTGAGGGGTTTGGAGGCGACGTTTGAGGAGCGGTACGTGACGTACGACCTGGCGCGGCAGATGGTGGGGGCGACGGAGGTGCGGACGTCGCAGTTTGCTGAGCGGGTCGTGCGGAATATGGGGGGATAGGTCTCCGGAGGCCGGGTGGCTGGGTCCCATGTGAAAGGGACCCCGACCCACGGGATATAGACCACAGACTCCCCCGGAAATCCTATTGTGTCCCTCGTCTTAAAGTGAGACGATAGAGAACCGGACCTGCATGGCCAATTCTGCAGTCTTTTCTCAGGACCTGGCACCTGGGGACCTCCAATTATCATTCTTGTCCCCTCGGAGAAGGGATCGATGTCGTGGGCAGGTCGAGCGGCGATCGTTACCGGTGCCGGCCGTGGCATCGGCCGGGCCATCGCCCAGGCTTTGGGTCGAGAGCGCATGCAGGTCGGCCTTTTGGGTCGACGAGTTTCTGAATTGGAGGCCGTCGCCCCTGAGATTCAGGCGGCCGGCGGACGGCCCATCGTGCTCCAGGCTGACGTGCGAGACTACGCTTCGCTGGAGCGGGCTTTTCAGGACTTTTGGGCGACGACGGGTCGGTTGGACGTCTTAGTCAATAACGCAGGTATCGGCATCTTTCGGCCTGTCGAGGAGATGACGCCGGAGGAGTTCGACGATGTCGTTCGGACGAACCTATACGGCGTCTTCTACTGCTGTAAACTGGCCATCCCTCGGATGAGGCGGACGGGCGGGGGCTATATCATCCAGGTCGGCTCCCTGGCCGGACGAAACCCCATCGCCGGTGGAGCGGCCTACTGTGCGTCCAAGTTTGCGGTCCGGGGCTTCTCGGAGAGCCTGATGTTGGAGGTCCGATACGATGACATCAAGGTCACGACGATCGCCCCGGGATCGGTCGATACCCACTTTGGGGGCCACGGGGAGAACGCGGCCTGGAAGCTTCGGCCGGAAGACATCGCCCAAGTCGTCGTGGACCTTCTCCACACGGCCCCGCATGCTCTGGCAAGTTACGTCGAACTACGGCCCCTAAAGCCCCAGAAGTGAATCGGGCGTAGGGAATAGAGTAGTAAGGCCATAAGGCAGTGGGGCTGACTGCAACATGGAGGGCCTAGGGCCTTGCTTTGTGCTGACGGCTCGTCCCCCTCGCGTCCCTAAACGACTAAGTCGCCGACCTGTAATCTTGTTCACTGGGATTTGGGAGGGTGGACATGCAGGGGTAGGAAAAACTGAGCCCCTAATATTTAACACCCAAGGCCTAATGCTCCGAGTCGAGTTGGCAAAACACTCCCTTATTGCCCTACTGCCTTACGCCGATCTCCTTGGAGTCCGACATGACTCGACCGACCGGACGGCTTAGCATCGACGTCGAGGTCCGATTTCGGGACTGCGACCCGATGGGTCACGTGAACAATGCCGTGTACCTGACTTATCTGGAAGAGGCTCGCAAGCACTACTGGCGGGAAGTCTTGGGCCTCCAGGACTATCGGCAGGTCGATTTTATTCTGGCCCGGGTGGAGATCGACTTCCGGGCCCCAGCGTTTCCGGGTCAGGTCCTCCGGGTGTGGATCTGGGCCGGCGAGCTTCGACAGTCCAGCTTTGACTTTCATTACGAAATCCGGGACACGGCGACCGACGGCCTGATTGCTCAGGCCCGGACCGTGCAGGTCATGTACGATTATACGCACCAGCGGCCCAAGCCGGTCCCGGACGCTGTCCGGGACCGTATCAGGGCCTTCGGGACGGGGGTCTCCCCTGCCGGTAAGCCCTGACCAGATGCTGGCATTTGGGGCAAAATGCCGGACCCTTCGCATCGGTCTCTCGGATCGTATTCGAGAAAAACATCACACAGCTCGGGGTAGCACAGTGCTCCAGGCCCATGAGATGGCCGATCTCGTGGAGGACCTCCGTCAGGACACGGTGATGCCATCGTTCGGGGTCGGAGCTCTGTAGGCGGGCAAGGCCGATGATGCAGGTCTCGCAGGCCGGCTCGGCTAACCCGAATACGAAGTTAAAGCCGGGGACGTATAGGTCCCCTGGATGGAGGGCGACGTTTAAGGCCGTCCGGTCCCGGTGGTGGTCGACGATCCAACGGATCAGGCGAGCAGCGTCCCACTGGCGACGCCGAACGTTATAAGCTTCTGGGGGGGACGGGACGGCTGGGACGATACGGACTTCGACAGAGGGCGGGCCCAGGTATATGGGGACCTCAGCTTGGACCCGTGTCGTCTTAGCGTCAGCTTGCAGGGGTTCAAAGGGGGTGATTACAATATGCATCGGCTTTTAAGCTCTTGGGGAGGTTTGGCCTGCCGGATACGCGGGACCGGTGGGTCCAGCCAGTAAACGGATCAGAGTATCATAATTGGCCGACCCCGCCAAAAGGAAGGCAGGATACAAGATGCGGGTCCAAGCCTGGCTCTTTAGAGCAGAGCCGTCCAGATGGAGGATGAGGCCACTTCCACTTATGAATCAGGGGTCGCCTGATCCTGCAACCCGATGTGCATGTTGGGATAGCGCCCCGAGTCTTATCTTACGTTGGATCCCAAAACGCCGGCCGCCATGCCGGCGACCCCTGTTTTGACGCCGGTAGTCACAGCGGTGTCTGGCACTATCGGACGCCCCCAGTCAATGGGGGCATTTGAAGCACGGCTGTGGGGTCTGCATCTTGTGTCCTGCATACTGTTTGAAAGACGTGTTTCTCGGGCGTTGGAAACGGCCGTTCCGACGCCATTCCCGTGAAGGAAAGGGCACTACGAAGAGGTCTTTGTCCGATGGGAAGATTGGGCCTCGAGGGGCGATGGATCGCCGTCATGGGGTCTGGGCAAGTCGAGCCGGGCCATCCTGTGTATCGACTGGCGGAAGCATGTGGCCGGGTGTTGGCAGAAGCTGGCTGGGGCGTCGTGACGGGCGGCTACTTCGGCGTGATGGAAGCCGCTAGCCGGGCGGCTCAGGCGGTGGGCGGTCGGGTCGCCAGCGTGCCGTGCCGGGAGTTCCGACGGGACCGGATTCACCCCTATGCAGACACCGTCTTGTGGACAGACCGGTATGAAGACCGGATCCGGACATTATGCGAGGTGGCCCATGGCTACTGGGTCCTCCCGGGTGGGATCGGCACGATGGCCGAGCTCTTCTACACGTGGAGCATGGCCCAGCTCCGGTACCCGCGCCACAAGCCCGTGATCCTCGTCGGGCCGCAGTGGCCGGCTATCCTGGAGGTTTGGCGATCGCACTTGCTGATCCCGGAAGGGGACTGGCGTTATATCCAGTGGTCTAGCGACCCGACGGAAGCCCTCCCGTTGTTGGAGCCCCAATTTCGCGACGCCTTAGCGATTCGCTCGGATGACTCAGATAATCTACAGCGAGCGGAGGAGACACGATGAACAAGCGAGACCTCGTGCGTGAGTTGGCTGCTCGAACGGGCCTGCGTTTGGCCCAGGCCCAGATGGTGGTGGAAGCACTCTTTAGCGTGCAGGACGAACCCGGGATCATCGCCTCAGCCCTTCGTTCGGGCCAACGCGTCAGCCTGCCTGGGTTCGGCGTCTTCGAGGTCCGGCCGCGGAAGCCCCGGAAGGCGCGAAATCCCCGGACTGGCGAGCCGGTCGACATCCCCAGCCGGCGGGTCCCGCGCTTTAAGGCCGGTCGGTACCTGAAAGAATTTGTGGCCGGATGAGGCTCCTTCGGTCGCCGGGCCTACCCGGCGACCGATACTTCCCATCGAGCCTGCGTGATCGGGCGCAGTCCCACATCACCGGGTGGAGGACGTCATTGACATGAAACAGCGATGGCCCGAGGTCCTGTGGGCGCTGAGTGGCCCCGCCGGCGTCATCTTCTGGTGGATGGCCTTTTTCTATGCGCCGCCAGAGCGGGAAATGGGGGACGTCCAGCGGGTCTTTTACATGCACCTGCCCATGGCTTGGACGTCCATGGGGGCCTATGGAGTCAGCGCCGTCTGGCACGGCCTGTACCTGTGGAAGCGCCAGGTCCGATGGCTCTTCCACGGATGGGCGTGCGTGTGGGTCGGCGTCGTGACGAATGTCCTCGTCTTGGCGACGGGTATGTGCTGGGCCCGCCCCATCTGGGGAAGCTGGTGGCCTTGGGAGCCCCGGCTGACGACGACCTTCTTGATGTTCATCATGTACGCGGCCTACCTCGTCTTGTTCGCCGTCCTCCTGCCGGAGGGCCGTACGCTGGGCATCGTGGCCTATAACTTGCTCAGCGCCGTGAACCTCCCCGTCGTGTACCTAGCGCCCCGTCTATGGCGGGGCCTGCACCCCGTCGTCATCGAGGGTGGACAGGTCCGTCTGGACCCCGCTATGTGGCACACGGTGCTGGTCGGATGGTTGTGGTCCCTTTCGTTGGCCCTCCTCTTCGGGTTCGTCGCTGACCGGGTCCAGTGGGCCCGCTTTCGTTGGACCCACTGGCTCTGGTCTAGAGGGATGTCTGATGCGTGATCCCCGGGTCTTCTACTTGTTCTTGGCGGGTCTCGTCTTCTGGTTGGGCCTGTGGCTGACCCTCGGGTGGCTCCTCTGGCAGACCCGCCGGTGGACCCAGCGGCTGGAGACGCTCCTGACGTCCGCGCCACCCGACGGAGGTCGGCATGGAGAAACGACGAAGCGGACCTAAAGTCGACGTCGTCCAGATCGTCCAGCAGATTCGTCGCCAGATCGAAGAACGGCACACCGAGCAGGCGACGGCCAGTCAGGTCCGCCAGGAGGTCCGGGACCGGCTCCTCATCCAGTGGTGCCAGCTCCCCCTCCCTGAGGACGTCAAGAAGGACGTGGCGGACCAACAGCTGCGATGGCTTTTAGACCCCGAGGCCTTTTGGTTCTCCCGACGTCCGGGATGGGGTCCCGTCATCAACCTCTTTCGACGCCTGTTTCGACCCTTCGTGAAGCTCTTCTTCAACCCGGACCCATTGCTTCACCATGTTCACCGGCTCAGCTACATAGTCCAGTTCCAAATTCAACTGATCGAAGACCTTTTAGTCGAACGGGAGCTCCTTCAGCGGAAGGCCGTCGATCGGGGCCGGTCCCGGCGATTGGCCCGGTCGGGTCGGCGTCGAAAGTCCTCGGACCGGAGCACCCCTTGAAGCCGAAGGAGGTCCGACCCGATGCGCCTGGCCATCGTCGTCCAACGCTATGGGGAGGACATCGCCAGCGGGGCCGAACTTCACGCCCGGAACCTGGCCGAACTCTTGCAGGTCCAGCATCACGTCGAGGTCTTCACGACTTGCGCCCGGGACTACGTCACTTGGCGTAACCACTACCCCCCGGGCTTGACGACCGTCGGGTCTGTCCGAGTCCATCGCTTCCCAGTCCGGCGACCCCGGGACCCCCGGGCTTACGGCCTGTGGGAGCAGTACCTCCTGACACATCCTCACTCAGAGGCTGACGAGGAACGCTGGCTCCGACTCGAAGGACCCTACGCCCCCCAGCTCATCGAGGCCGTCCGTCGTCGGGCCAAGGACTTCGACTTCTGGATCTTTTTCAGCTTCCGATACTACACAACCCTGCATGGTGCCCTGACCGTCCCCGACCGAGCCGTCTTGGTCCCGACAGCCGAGGAGGACCCTATCATCGGATTTTCCATCTTTCGGAAGCTGTTCCACGGCGTGCGGGGCATCGCCTATAACTCCGTCGAGGAACAACGTCTCATTCAGGGCATGACCCGTAACTACCAGGTCCCCGGCGTCGTCGTCGGCATCCACGTCCAGCCGCCCCCAGAGCCGCCCCGACCCGAACGCTTCCGCCAGCGGTGGGACATCTCGGAACCCTACCTCCTGTTCGTCGGTCGTGTGGACATCAATAAGGGCGCGCCCCAACTCGTCGAGATGTTCATCCGCTATGCGGCGGCTCGACCGAACGCCCCTCTGCTGGTCCTCCTGGGACCCGTCGTGGACCCTGTACCACCGCACCCCCGCGTCCGTGTCCTCGGCCCGGTCGACGAGCAAGCGAAGTGGGACGCCCTAGCCGGCTGTAAATTCCTGATTAACCCCTCGCCTCTGGAAAGCCTCAGCATGGTCTTGTTAGAAGCCTGGAAAGCCCGAAAAGCCGTCTTGGTCAACGGCCAGTGCGCGGTCCTCCGGGGCCAATGTATCCGAAGCGACGGCGGTCTCTTCTATACGAGTCCCGCCGAGTTCGCACCCATGATAGATTGGCTCCTGGAACACCCTGACCTCTGCCAGCAGCTGGGTGAAAACGGCCGGGCCTACGTGGATGAACATTACCGGCCCGACGTCATCCTCCGAAAATACGAGGAACTCTTCCAGCGGGCCCGGGCGGCCCCCGAGACACGGGTCGCCTAATCGCGCTTAGCGCCTAACCAAAAGAGGCGGGGCGGTAGTCAAGAGTCAGCAGTCTGAGAAAAGCCAGACCT
>JANXAA010000460.1 GCA_025061865.1 Acidobacteriota bacterium
GTGCGAAAACCCAGCCGTCAGGCTATCCCCGATGACATAAAATCGGGAGAAGTCCACCTGGGCTTGAGCCGTCGTCCGGGCGAAGAGCCCCGCCCACCCCAGGACGAAGATAAGTCCTATCGACGAGCGTCGTCGCATAGCATACCTCCCCTTTCGAAGCGGCAAGAAGGCCACCAGGGCAGTAGGGCAGTACCGCAGCCAAGTATTGCGTTCAATCGATTAAAACTGATAACCCACATTTATACCCAAGAGATTCGTGAAGGCCTTGTACGTCCCAAAGTAGCCTCGACTGCAGACGACCTGCTCAGCTTCGCACCGGTCGGGCGTGACCGTCCGGTTCCGGAAAAACAGCAGGAATTCCGTCACCTCGACCCGCCAAGCGCCCCGTCGGTAGGTGACCCCCAGGGTCACGCCCCATCGGTCAGCATCCGGCAGGACAGGGTCGACCGACTCGATAGGGACAGGGTTCTGGTCAAAGTAGAATCCACCCATCAGACTCCACTGGTCGGTCAAGCGCTTTTCAGCCCCAAACCGGACCGAGAAGGTGTCTTTATAGTTTTCTGGGACTTCCTGGTTAAAAGTCGGCTGGTCCGGGACCTCCAGGAAGATGGTCTCGAATCGGCTCCATTGGGTCCAGTAGACGTCCAACTCAAAGTCCCACGTCGGCCACGGGGAGACGCCCACACCGAGTAAGAGTTCCCTCGGAAAGGCAAAGTGAGCTGCCCGCGCTTTCAGGGGCTGTTGGGGCAGGGCGGCGCTTAGCAGGGCATCCAATTGGGGATTCCCCGTCGGCAGTCGTTCCAGGGTCAACTCCCCCTCCAGGTCGGGCGTCATGTGATGCCGGTAAGCGATACCGAAACGCAATTGGTCGGTGACCTTGTAAAGGATGCCCGCCGCAAAGCCCACTGAAAGAGTCCAGTCACTTTCCAAGTGGACGCGGGCGGCATCTACGAAGGCGAACCGGAAAGGGTCAAAAAACGGGAAGTACCGGTTCAAGGTGACCTTCGAGAAACGGACCTCCGGGCCGCCCCCAATCGCCAATTGGTCGGACACCTGGACGGCGACCGTCGGTTGGAGGCTGAGGGTCTGGAGACCCGAGTCGAAGGAAAGATAGCGGCCCGTGAAGTTTGCCGGGTCCTCCCATGCGGTCCCCAAGCCGAAGGCCGAGAAGAGGCCCATACCTACCGTGATCCGGTCATGGACTTTGTAGGTCACATATAGGTTCGGGGGGAGGAACACTTTCGTCTTCAGGTCATGGGTGACGCCGTCCCCTGGGAAAGGGTTGGCGCCCTCGAACTTGGCCCGCGGCACGATCAGAGTCGCTCCCCCGTAAATTTGCCATCGTGGCGTTTGAAATGCCAAGCCAGCCGGATTGAAGAATATCGCCGCCGGGTCGTCGGCCGTCGCCACAAAAGCCCCAGATCGAGCCATCGCCCGGGCCCCGGCTTCAAAAAGGGCGAACCCAGCCGGTCGGGCGGTCCCTGCAAAGAGGCCCATTAAGATAACGATCCCCATCATCCTATAAGTCTTTAAGCGCATTGAATACCTCCCGTTGCGTGAAGCGTAGAAAGGCACCTCGGAGGCTCTCATTTTTTCCCAGCGCCGGACGTTTTGTCAAGAACCAGGGGTTTGGGCAGCGTCAGGCAAGTCGACCGG
>JANXAA010000461.1 GCA_025061865.1 Acidobacteriota bacterium
CCGGGGCGCCGCTCGAGGGGCGGCCTTCCCAAGTAGCCACGTAGCGGCTGCCATGGTGACGGTCCTGTGCGCCTACCGGTGGGACCGGCGGGTCTTCTGGGTCCTCTTGCCTCTCGGGGCGGCCCTTACCCTGGGGACCGTCTATGGACGCTTCCACTACGCCGTGGACGCCTTGGCGGGCCTGGCCGTGGCAGGTCTCTTCGCGGTCCTGGGTCCCTGGCTCTATGAGCGCATGGTGCCCCGCGGGTCAGGACGGAGGTCAGAAGGACGCGGCATTGAGGAACTATAGGGGCGACGTATGCGTCGTCCTTACGGTCAGCCGGTGAGCCAACGTTGGAGGCGGGGGCTAAGGTAGAGGATCAGATAGGCCCAGTTGATGAGAAACAGCAAGACGACAGTCCACGCCGAGACCCGCAAGCGGCGGAGGGTCGTCGGGATCCACTGGCGGCCCGTCACGCCCCAGGCGACCAGGTCGGCCAGGGTCGCCACCATCGAAGCCAAGACCACCAGCGTGATGAGGGGTTGATATCGGAGGGCCTCCCAGAGGTGGCCCCGGGCGAGAGCCTGGAAGGCTCGGGTCGTCCCACAGGTGCCACAGGGGATCTCCGTCAGGGTATAGAGGACACACACTGGCAGGGGCACGGAGACCCAGCCCCATAGGGCATAGACGACCCCGAAGCCGGCCGTGAGGAGGACCGCCGCCAGGGTCACCAGGACGGGCCATGTCCATTCGTAAGGGGGGCGTGACATCGCGATGACGTGACGTCGTGGCGAAGTGACAGAGTCGGTTCCCATCGGACGCTCGGGATAAGCGATGCAGGCTACAGGATGCCAGATGCAGGATGCCAGATGCAGATAGCCAGACCCCATCTTCTGTTGGCCGAACTGCCTTACTGCCCTAATCCTCTACGACTATGGCTCCAGGGACACGCTGAGGACACTACAGTTCTGGCCCGAGTCGCACACCCGGACTTGCACGGAGGGCCAGGGGGCAGGACCCCCGGCGAGTCGCAGCTCCAGGGTTTCCTGGCGACTGTCCAAGATTTGGTCCACAGGGAACAGGGGCGTCCATTCGTCAGGCTGGAGGGCGTACTCGGCCCGAGCGATAGGACTCAAGTCATCCTGGGCCTGGACCTGGATGAGCCAGCCGCTGGCTGTCTTATCCCGCTTCGAGAGACCCAACCGGGGCGGCGTGTGATCGACCAGGAAGAGGGGCGTGACAGTCTCGGTCCGGAGGCCATGGCCGGGAGCATTGGCCGTCTCGTCGGAGGCAACGATCCGCAAGCGGTACCACCCATCCGGCAAGCTCGTCGTGTCGAAGGCAAAGACAGACGACTCCAGGCCATTCTTCAAAGGCGTCCAAGTCACCTGGTCAGCCCGCTGGATGGAAATGTCGTACCTCAGGTCGTCGCCGTCCGGATCGGTGGCCTGCCAGACGACGGTTTGCATACCCCACTTGTACTGCTCTTGACCCGGCATGTAGGCCGGGCTTGCCGGGGCAGCACCGGGGGATCGGGCGGGTCCGCCGCCGGTCGTCGGTGGGTTAGCAATCTCAAGGGACGGCTCCGGGGGCCGTATGTCGAGAGTCGAGCGGGGTGCCCCGGCGATACGAGCAGCCGGCTGGGGCTGGGGGAC
>JANXAA010000462.1 GCA_025061865.1 Acidobacteriota bacterium
GCCGTGGTTATAAAGGACGTAGGCCCGTAATTTGGGATCCGGGATCGGCTGGTCCTCGGCCGCCCGGTAGTACTCAATAGCCTGCGCATAGTTTTCTTGGAAGAAGTAGACGTTGCCCAAGTTGTTCAAGACAGCCGGATGGTTCGGGAAGTACTGGAGGGCCCGGCGATATGTCGCCTCCGCCTCCCGATAGTAGCCATGTCGAGTAAAACCATGGCCGTACAACAGAAGGGTTGCCAAGTCCTGGGGCGTCTGTTGGAGGGCGTTGTACATAGCATACATCAGGGAGGGGCTCATGCCGTATTCGTAATAGGTCAGAATCCACTTGCGGGGCGCCCGTTCGTACCGCTCATAGGCGGCCTGACCCAGATAGGCCAGGGACGTCAGGCTGATGACGAGACCCGCTAAGATGAGCCACACAATCCGTTGCCGTCGGTGCATGTATCCGATGAACAGGATGCCGACCCACCAGAGATTCCAGAGCCCCCCCAGCCAAGGAAAGACGAAACCCAGCGTGGCCGCCACCAGCACATAGGCCATCCAAGGGGGTGCTCGCAGACTCCAGCGTTCCGAGGCATCATGGACGAAGAGGGGCCCCAGTTGAAGTCCGGCCAAGAGGCCCAGGGTCGCCATCAGGATGACGGCCAGCCACGCCAACCACTCGGCCGTCCAATGGACCCAGGCGTTCCGACCGCCCGGCCGACGGCCCAGGGCCTCGAATCCCTTCCAGGTGTGCCGCAGGGCCGCCCCCCATGACCTCGGCCCGCTGTGGAACTGGTACCATGCCAGGGCGATGTGAAAATAGGGATTCGTCGGGTCCAGTTGAAGGGCCAGCCGACTGCACTGGTCCATGATCAGGACGTCGCCCTTCTCCCGGGCTTTCAGACCGGCCTGCCAGAGGGCCATCGCCAGTTCCGGCATGTAGCGGGTTCCCGTACGATGGACGAAGTCCTCGACACGGGCCAGGACCTCCGTCACCTTCCGGGTATTGCCCTGTTCGATAGCCGGCAGTAGATCGACCAGGCTGGGAAAAGGGACCGGTAGAGGTAAGCCCCCCACTTCAGCCGGCCCGGCCGGTTGGGCCCAACCAGTCGCTACAGTCATCCAAAGGCTGAAGACTCTGAGCACCCATCGCGCGGGACGTCGTATCCGCCACATCGACGTGAACGGCTCCCGAGGCGTGAGAAGACCACGCCCGACGTTTGCATTATATGAAGCTGAAAGACCGTTGGAAAGACTATAGGGCCGGGGCAATGCGTGGGCAAATCCGCCGTGAGCCACGTCGTCACGACCCCCAATGGACGGGTGTCCCCGAGACGACCTGGGCGACCCGACCGACCCAGGCGTCCACTGACGGCAGACCCCGCTCGGCCAGAAATGCCGCCAGCTCTCGGACGATGCGGTCCGCCGCCGTCGGGTCTCGGAAGTTGACCGTCCCGAGTTGGACGGCCCGGGCTCCGACGAACAGAAACTCCAGGACGTCCTCGACCGTCTGCTCCGGCAGCTCCTTGACGTCCTTCATGCTGGCCGGGACGCCCTTCCAGTCGCCGCGCACGCTGTGGATGAACTGCTTCTTGAACCCCAGCCGCTCGGCCAGGTCCACCATGATGGCCAGGTCGCTCCGGG
>JANXAA010000463.1 GCA_025061865.1 Acidobacteriota bacterium
CTGCCTCCGCCTCCATATCGTCATGTTCAGATGCTCGACCTGAAACTCGCGAACCCCGTCGAAGTCCCCGTCCCCAGCAAGGAGGAAGCGTGCCTCCGCACGCCCGACAGAGGGCCACGATTTGGGCGTCGAACGCCAAATCACCGGTCTTGCCCGGGCTTCATGGGCGACCTCGCCAAATAGCGGCCAGCACCGTTCGCCTGGCGTCCCGATCAGGCGACGGGGGCGGACCCGGAGGGCTTCCAAGGACTCTGAGGGTCTCTTCGTCCCGTCTCGTCGGCCACCCCATATGAAACGGACCCTGAGGCGAGGCCGGGCGGGGTCCGTTGACTTGCGACCCTTGAAGCCTAAACTTGTAACATGAAGCCAGTCCCCCGGAGGTCACCTGCATGGAGACGGTCCCTGATGTTTTGACCCGGGTGCAGGAACTCCTGCAGCCCGAGGCCTACCGCAAACTCCACTGGGAAGGCACTTTCGAGGAATACCTCCAGATCTTTCAGCAAAACCCCCGCGTGGCCCGCTCTGCCTTCCAACGCCTGTACGACATGATCATGTCATACGGCTACGAATGGATCGAAGACGGCAAGGACCAACTCATCCGCTATCACTTCTTCCACAGCCCGCCTTTTGCCCCCGAGGACGCCGTCTACGGCCTGGAACGATACCTGATGCAACTCGTCAACATCTTTAAGGCGGCGGCCCAGGGCTACGGTCCCGAACGCCGGGTCATCCTCTTGCACGGCCCCGTCGGCAGCTCGAAGAGTACGATCGTGCGTCTGCTCAAGCGGGGTCTGGAAGAGTACTCCAAGACCGACGAGGGTGCCCTTTACTCCTTTAGTTGGATCCCGATGGAGATCGACCCCGACGACTGGTACCGGACCCCCGACTCGTCGGTCCTCCACCCCTGCCCTGTCAATGAAGAGCCCCTCAAGTTAATCCCCGTCGATATCCGAGAGACGATCCTCGAGGAAGTCAATCGCTGTCTACCGGACGATCAGCAGATCTTCGTCGAGGGGGACCTGTGCCCGCCGTGTCGCTTCATATACCGGGAACTCCTGCGAAAGTACCAAGGCGACTGGAATCGGGTCATCCGCCACGTACGGGTCCGCCGCCTAATCATCTCGGAAAAAGACCGGGTCGGCATCGGGACCTTTCAGCCCAAGGACGAAAAGAACCAAGACTCGACGGAACTGACGGGCGACATCAACTACCGGAAGATCGCTATCTACGGGTCTGATTCGGACCCCCGGGCCTTCAACTTCGACGGCGAGTTCTGTGTGGCGAACCGGGGGCTCATCGAGTTCATCGAGGTCCTGAAGCTGGACGTGGCCTTCCTGTACGACCTGCTGGGGGCCTCGCAGGAGCACCTCATCAAGCCCAAGAAGTTTGCTCAGACGTATATCGACGAGGTCATCGTCGGTCACACTAACGAACCTGAATATAAAAAACTTCAAAACAACGAATATATGGAAGCCCTCCGGGACCGGACGATTAAGGTCGACATTCCCTATGTCCTCCGCCTCAGCGACGAGATCAAGATTTACCAGAAGTACTTTAACCCCGAGCGGGTCCGGGGCAAGCACATCGCCCCCCACACCCTAGAAGTCGCCGCTATGTGG
>JANXAA010000464.1 GCA_025061865.1 Acidobacteriota bacterium
GCAAGATGGAATGCATGGCCCGGGGTGGGATGCTGGGGGCCGAGTCTTTAGAGAAGACTGACCACCGGCCCCTAACACTATACTTGTATCCTGCATCCTGTATGCTGTATCGTACATCCCTGTCGCCCAGCTCTGAATCCCCAAGGACTCGATACTCGATGCATTCCTGCATGGAGGTCATGGCATGACGTGGGACGTCTTCGTGACCCGGCCGATTCCCGAGCCGGGTCTTTCGCTCTTACGGGCGCAGTGCCGTGTGGCTCTCCGGGAGAGTCGGAAGATTCCGACCCGGGAGGAAATCCTCACCGGTATCCGGGACAAGGACGCCATCTTGTGTCTATTGACAGACCCCATCGACCGGGCAGTCATCGACGCCGCTGGACCTCGTCTGAAGGTCATCAGCAACTACGCCGTCGGATTTGACAATATCGACGTGACCTATGCGACGGAGCAAGGGATCGTCGTCACGAACACGCCGGGGGTCTTGACGGAGACAACGGCTGACCTGGCGTGGGCCTTGCTTATGGCGGCGGCCCGCCGTATCGTCGAGTCGGACCGCTTCACCCGGGCCGGTCTGTATGATGGCTGGGACCCCATGCTTTTGCTGGGCTGGGATGTTCATGGGAAGACGCTCGGTATCGTCGGTCTCGGCCGCATCGGTCAGGCCGTCGCCCGGCGGGCCCGGGGTTTTCAGATGCGGGTCTTGTACTACGACGCTTATCGTCCACCCGCCGAGGTCGAGCAGGCCCTGGGGGTGACATACGTGCCGTTTGAGACCCTTGTTCAGGAGTCCGACTTCATCTCGGTCCACACGCCCCTGACGCCGGAAACTCGCCACATGTTCAACGCCGAGGTCTTTCGGCGGATGAAGCCGACGGCCATCCTTATCAATACGTCCCGAGGCCCCGTCATCGACGAAGCGGCCCTGGTCGAGGCCTTGCGAGAGCGGCGGATCGCCTATGCGGCCCTGGACGTCTTTGAACACGAGCCGGCCTTGACGCCGGGCCTGGCCGACCTGGACAACGTCGTAATCGTGCCTCATATCGGAAGCGCGTCCCTCGAGACACGGGCTAAGATGGCTGAGCTGGCGGCGACTAACATCCTGGCCGTCATGAACGGCCAGCGGCCGCCCCACCTGGTGAACCCTGACGTGTGGGACCGCCGGCGAAAGGGATAGTGACGGTGCTGGCTGCCGGGTGTGGCGATCCGCCCGACATGTACGACTCAAGGCCTACAGTTCGTGGATGGGTTGAGGTTAGGGATCAAGTCTCCACTTCCTAACTCTTAACCCCCGGTCCCCCTAACCCCTAAATCCGTTTTGGACGACGCCCGCAGCAGGAGTATTGCACCCATGAGGCGGTGGACTCATGGCGTCGCACTGGCCTGTATTTTGATGGCGTCCCTGGGTTTGCATAGTGTGGGCCTGACGTGGTCGACTCGGCCGGGACTCGGGCTTGAAACCCGCTGGCAACCTGATGAGTTGGACGAGATTGCCCTCTTCATGATTTGGAAGCAGAGGTTGAACCCTCAGTGGTTTCAGTACCCTTCTTTCCACATTTACATGGTCTTGGGTGCCTTGGCGCCTCACGTGCGATTTCAAACGGCTTCCCGCATC
>JANXAA010000465.1 GCA_025061865.1 Acidobacteriota bacterium
GTGAAGGCGACCTCGGGCTCAACCATCCAGAATTCGGTCAAATGCCGGCGGGTCTTACTCCGCTCGGCCCGGAAGGTCGGGCCAAAGCAGTAGACGCGGCCAAAGGCCAGGGCCCCAGCCTCTACGTAGAGCTGGCCGCTCTGAGAAAGATACGCCACGTCGTCGAAGTATTTGACTTCGAAGAGCGTCGTCGTCCCCTCACAAGCTGCCGGCGTCAGAATCGGGGCGTCCAAGTCGAGAAAGCCCCGACTGTCGAAGAAGTCCCGGATAGCTCGAATGATTTCATGTCGGATGCGCATCGTCGCAAAAGGTCGCCGGGACCGGAGCCATAGGTGCCGATGGTCCAGTAAGAAGTCGATCCCGTGAGGCTTCGGCGTGATGGGATAGCCCTCGGCGGCTTGTAAGACCTGAAGCCGCCGGACCCACAGCTCATACCCGCCGGGGGCCCGGGGGTCAGCATGAACAGTCCCCTCCACGATGAGAGAACTTTCCTGACCTAACCGGTCGGCTGACTCGAAAGCCTCATCCGGGACTGCCCCCCGCATGACGACGCATTGGCAAATCCCCGAGCCGTCCCGGACCAGGAGGAAGACAATCTTGCCCTTCGAGCGGGCGTTGTACAGCCAGCCCCTCAGTTGGACGTCCCGGCCGACGTAAGTGCTAAGCTCTTCGATGCGGACCCAGGGGACCATGGTCATGGCTCCCAAGAGGCCAAGATACAGGATGCAGGATACAGGATGCAAGCTCAGCCTTCGAGGTTCGGGCTGGTATCGGTTTTAGGGGCAGGCCTTTTCCCCGATCCCGGGCCCCTGATCCCCAACGTCCCTGAAGCGCTCAAGCACCCGCACCCAACCCTCGACTCTGGACCCTTCACACATTCTCCGGCTTATCGAGGTCCCGATGCTCGACCTCGACCCGCCAGCCCCGTCGCCGCCAGGCATGAGCCAGGGACTCCACGATCGCTACGGACCGGTGCCGTCCGCCGGTACATCCGACGGCAATTGTCACGTAATGCTTGGCCTCGGCCTGATAGTGAGGAAGCAAGAAGCGCAACATCCGATGGACCATCCGAAGAAAGCGGCGGGCTTCCTCCGACGACAGGACAAACTTACGGACCTCCGGGTCCAGGCCTGTCCGGGCCCGGAGTGTGGGGTCAAAGTGGGGATTCGGCAGGAAACGGACGTCCCACACAAGGTCGGCCTGAAAGGGTAAGCCGTGTCGGTACCCAAAGCTGATGAGCTGAATGATGGGTGTCGTCGCCGGTGAAGGGCCATAGGTCTGGAAGATGAACCGCCGCAGCTGGTGCACCGAGAGGGCCCCCGTATCGATGATCCGGTCCGCCAACTGGCGGATAGGCTGAAGCTGGAGCCGCTCCTCCCGGATGCCCTCCAGGACAGGACGGTCAAAAGCTAGGGGATGCGGCCGCCGAGTCTCGTTAAACCGCCGGACCAGGACGCTGTCGTCGGCCTCCAGGAAGACGACCTCCATCCGAATGGGCCGGTTCCGGAGGGCATAGTAGACCCGGGGAAAGTCTTGCAGAAAGGCCCGCTCCCGAATGTCGACGGTGACGGCGACCCGCCGGACCTCGGGCATCCACCGGTGAATGC
>JANXAA010000466.1 GCA_025061865.1 Acidobacteriota bacterium
GGAGGGCCGCCTGCCGGTAAGCCTCGACGGCGGTCCGATGCGCTCCGTCCATGTCGCTGAGGAAGGTGTCCAGGAGTTCATGCTCCGGGGCGATCGTCAGGAAAGTCGCCCCGAACAATGTATCGGCCCGGGTCGTGAAAACCGGCAGATGGATGTCTGGCCGATGGGCCGAGGGGAAGTGAATCACCGTCCCCTCCGAGCGGCCAATCCAGTTGATTTGCTGGCGAATGATATGGTCTGGCCACTTGCCCTCCAGCTTCTGGAGGTCCGTCAGCAAGCGGTCCGCATAGGCCGTGATTCGGAAAAACCACTGTTCGAGGGCCTTCTTGATGACGGGCGTCTTGCAACGCTCGCAGAGACCGTTGATGACCTGCTCGTTGGCCAAGACTGTCTTGCAATTCGGACAAAAGTTGACGTATTCGTTGGTTCGGTAGGCCAAGCCCCGGCGGTAAAGGTACAGGAACAGCCATTGGGTCCAGCGATAGTAATCGGGCCAGCAGGTCGCCAGCTCCCGGGACCAATCGTAAGAGATGCCCAAGAGTTGCAGGTGGTGACGGTAGGCGGCGATGTTCTGTTCCGTCCAGGTCTTCGGATGGATGCCATACTTGATGGCGGCATTTTCGGCCGGCAGGCCGAAGGCGTCCCATCCCATCGGGTGGAGGACGTCGTAGCCCTGCATGAGGGCCCATCGGGCGACGACGTCTCCGATCGCGTAGTTCTTGAGATGGCCCATATGGAGGTCGCCCCCCGAGGGGTAGGGGAACATCTCGAGGACGTAGAACTTGGGTCGCTGGGGTCGGTCGGGCGCCCGATACAGGCCGACTTCTTGCCAGAAGGCCTGCCACCGAGGTTCGACTTCGCGGAAGGGATAATGCCGTTCCTCCATAGTCGTACCTTGAAATTCCGGCCCTGCAGGAGTCCGGGCATTCTGGAGTTCGGCGTAGTCGGGAACCCCCGGCGACTCACTGCTGAGGGCCTATCTATCCACCTGCCGAATTCCCGAACTCCGAATCTCTTCTATCCCATCTGTTCCGGCCGGTCAGCCTCGGCGGGGAGCTCTGAGGGTGCCGAGACGATGGGCCAGAAGTCAGTTCGGGTCGAAAACACCTGAGGAAGGGCCGCGTAGGCTTCCGGCCAGTAATACTTCAGGACCTCGACGTCGTCGAAGATCTCTGTCTGAAAGCCGCCCTGCTGACTGGAGAACCACGTCCGGGAAAGACCCAACCAGGGCGTCAACTCCGTCGACTGCGGGATCAGCTCCATCCGAATAAACTGGGGCCGATCCTTGTGGGGCATCTGGCAGAAGTCGATCCACCGCCAGGCCCACCGGGCCAGCAGGATTTGCGTCGCCAGATAGTACCGACGCCAGTAGGGGTAGACCATGAAGAGCGTCCCCGATGGCTTGACGACGTAACGAGCTGCCTTTAGGAAGTCATACAAGCGACCACTGATCTCGTGGCGGGCGATGGCCCGCTCGGTGGTCGGGCTGAGTTGACCTTGAGTCGCCGGCCGGTACGGCGGGTTCGTCACGACGACATCGGCCACGCTGGCCGGCAAGTACCGACGAATGCGCCGCACGTCCCCGTGAATCCACTGGAGGGTC
>JANXAA010000467.1 GCA_025061865.1 Acidobacteriota bacterium
CGACTGCTCTCCTCGCGGCCCATCTACCTATCTACCTGACTGCCGACTTGCCCATTACCGAACAGTCGGATGGCCGATATGGAAGCGACCGAGCTACGGGAACGACTCGTTCGTATCCGGCAGGTGGCGGAAGCCCGTCTGGACCGCTTCGTCGAGCGCCTTCGTCGGTTCGTCGAGCTCGAGACGCCGACGGAACGGACTGACCGGGTCTATGCCTTTATCCGGGTGCTACGGGACGAAATCCAGGCGATGGGCTTGCAAACCCAAGAACTCGAAGCCCCGCCTTCGGCACCGGTCCTCCTGAGTTGGTACCCCCCGGCTCCGGAATGCCCAGCTGAGTTCGATGTCTTGTTCATAGGACACGTGGACACGGTGTGGCCTGACGGGGAGGTCCAGCGGCGTCCCTTCCGGATCGAGGGGACGCGGGCCATGGGCCCCGGCGTCTACGATATGAAGGGAGGCCTCGCTCTCTTGATGTTCGCTTTTGAGGTCATGCGAGACCTCGGCGAAGTCCCGGCACACCGTCGTATCGGCTGGCTCTGGACGACGGACGAGGAAGCCGGTAGTCCCGGTGCCCGGTCCCGTATCCAAGAATGGGCTCGTCGGGCTCGCTATGTCTTGTCCTTGGAGCCGGCCACTCCGAGCGGTGCTGCCAAAGTCGAACGGTACGGCGTGGCTGTCCTGGAAGTCTCGTTCCAAGGCCGCTCGGGCCATCCGGGTCTGCGGGCCGGCGGGGTCAACGCCATCGAACAAGGCCTGGGGTGGCACGGGATTCTCCGGGCCTGGACGGCTGCCTACGAGGGCCTGTGGGTGACGCTGACGAAAATCCAAGGCGGCCAGCGCACGAATCGAATCCCCGATACGTGCCGTATGACCTATGACGTCCGGTACGCTGACCCGAGCCACCTGGAAGCCCTGCGGGCCTGGCTGAACGCCTTTCAGACGCTCCCCTGGGACCCGGAACGGCCCGAGACCCGGGGCTTCACTTGGACGCTTGAGACTCACATGCCCCCTCTACCTGCGCGCGCCTCCCGAGAAGTTTTTGAGCGGGCTCGGTCGATCGCCACCTTGCTGGACTGGAACCTCGAGGGCGTTCGCGTCGGGGGCGGCGGCGATAGCGCTTACGCGGCCGAGGTCGGTGCCCAAGTCCTGGACGGTCTGGGCGTCGATGGCGACGGCGCCCACGCCCCAGACGAATGGGCGGACCTCTCGACGGTCCCCCGTCGGACGGCCTTCCTCGCGGGCCTTTGGTGGGCCCTGTAAAATGGCAGCTCGGCCGGTGGGCAGACAGGGTGCAGATTTCTGGCCCACTGACCGGGCAACGCCAGTAACGATGGTGTCCAAAACTCTCGATACGGGCTGTCACGGCGACGCCTTCGGGGCGGCTACTATTCCCAGGACGGTCGTCGGCCATCTTCACACTTCTATCGCCTCGTCTCAACGACTCCCACCTGCCAGTCCCTCACCCGACGCCCCGACCGTCCCTACTTCACCAGTTCCGACTCCTCCATGCCTGACACTCGGTCTGGACGTCTACCCCGTACCCTGGGCAATCCGTATCATAACGTTCATGAAGTTCTTCCTTTTTCTTCTG
>JANXAA010000468.1 GCA_025061865.1 Acidobacteriota bacterium
TTTCTTGCGGTTCAGCAGGCGAAACTGAATACCCGTGGCATCGGCCAGCTTCCCCATGACGCCGCCCAGGGCATCGATTTCCCGAACGATCTGGCCCTTGCCGATACCCCCAATAGCCGGATTGCAGGACATCCGACCGATAGCCTGGACGTCCATCGTGACGAGAGCCGTCTCGCATCCAATCCGGGCGGCTGCGTGGGCCGCCTCGATGCCGGCATGGCCGCCGCCGATGACGACGACTTCGAAGGCCTCCCACGGTCGCATCGTCATCCTCGGGATGCAAGATAAAGACGCCGGACGCACGATGCAAGATGCAGAATCTTAAACTCGTCGGCCAGCCTGAGGTAAGGTCCCGGGCCCTGTCCATCAGGTCCCAGGGTCCGCCCAAGAGACCCGGGGCCTATGGGGTCTCAGGACGCGGTCGTTTGACCGACCGAGATAGGCCTAAGGGGGCCTCGGGACTTATCCTGCATCTTGCACCGTGTGTCTTGTGTCCTGTATCCTGCACTCAACGGCTGAGTTGGAGGAGGCGTCCGATGCTCCAAGGGTCATTTTTGCTGGCATTCGGCCGGGTCGTCGCGGTAGGTCTGATCCTTAGCTTTAGCTTCATTGCGTGCCCATCCCGGACGCCTAAAAAGGAAGAAAAGGGGCCTTCAACCGCGTCGACACCGGCTCCAGCGCCCACTCCGTCAGTGAACCCCGAGGAAGCCCGTCAGCGGCTTCAGGCCATGGGCTTCGAATTCACCGAGAAGGCTTTTCTGGATGCGGCCCGGCTGGGAAAGACCGAGGCTGTCGAACTATTTCTCCAGGCTGGGATGTCACCCCACGTGGTCAATCCCCAAGGCCGGACAGCCCTCATCTTGGCGGCTCAAGGCGGCTACTTGTTGGTCGTTCAGAAATTGATCCGGGCCGGCGCCGACGTCAACGCTCGCGACCGAGATGGGGGGACAGCCCTGATTTGGGCAGCCTGGGGCGGTTACATGCCCGTCGTGGCCGAACTCATTCGAGCCAAGGCGGACGTGAATGCCCGGGATAACGTCGGGAATACGGCTCTCATCTGGGCCGCCAGCAATGGCCGGACGGACGTCGTGCGGGCGCTTATCGCCGCTGGGGCCGATGTGAATGCCGCCAATCTCCAGGGCAAGACGGCCCTCCAGTTGGCCATGCAGAACGGCTACACCCCGATCGTCCAAATCTTGACAGCTGCCGGAGCTCGGTAACCCCTGGGTGGCTGAAGGTAGCCCGGAAAAATTCTGAGCCCCAGACGTCTCGCTTAGGGAGACGCTTTGAAACCAGGCAAATAAGCCTCCCCGTCACGGAGCTGCCGCCTCTCCCGGCTTCATACCGACACCCGACACGACCGCCGGGATCCACGTATGTGTTCGATGCGTATCGCCTGTTTGGGAGGCCGCGGATAAGCCCCGCCTCGAATCTCACCCGGGCGGACGCATGAGAAGCCCCGATGCCAATATAGCTGCGACCGATGACGTGACTTCGAGGGCCACACAGGGCCGCATCGTCATTCTCAGGATGCAAGATGGCATAAGATGCAAAATGCAGGGTGCGATCCGTAGTGTGGGGGA
>JANXAA010000469.1 GCA_025061865.1 Acidobacteriota bacterium
TCGGAATGGCTGGAGTTGGAGATCTGGCGGGACGGTAAGGTTTACTTCCAGCGCTACCGGCGGGGGGAGCCCATCGAAGACCTTCAGGTCGTCGGTGAGACCCAGCGCCGGGGTACGAAAGTCCGCTTCAAGCCGGACCCTCAGGTGTTCACGGAGACGACCGAGTTCAGCGCCGAAATCCTGGCCCAGCGTCTTCGAGAGCTGGCGTTTCTCAATCGGGGGCTCCGGCTGGAGCTCATCGATGAACGGACGGGTCGGCAACAGGCGTTTCAGTACGCCGGCGGCATCGTCCAGTTCCTGACGGAATTCAATCGCGCGAAGCGAGTCCTCCATCCCGAGCCTATCGAGGTCCGTGGGGAAAAAGACGGCGTCCTCGTCCATCTGGCTTTTCAGTACACGGACAGTTATCAGGAGCAGGTCTTTTCTTACGCCAATTCGATTCCCACGAAGGACGGCGGGACGCACGTGACGGGCTTCCGGTCAGCCATCACGCGGGCCATCCAACAGTACGCCCAACGGGAGAACCTCCTCCCGAAGAAGCTGTCGGGCCTGACGGGCGATGACGTCCGGGAGGGCCTCGTCGCTGTCGTGTCGGTGTGGATCCCGAACGTCCTGCGGCCTCAGTTCGAGGGCCAGACGAAGGGCCGCCTCGGGAACCCCGAGGTCAAGGGGATCGTCGAGTCGATCACCTACGACGCCATGGTCCGCTACCTCGAGGAGCATCCCGACACGGCCCGGGCCATCGTCGAGAAGGCTGTCGAGGCGGCCCGGGCCCGGGAAGCCGCCCAGAAGGCCAAGGAGCTCGTCCGCCGCAAGAGTGCCTTCGACGGGAGCAGTCTCCCCGGCAAGTTGGCCGACTGCCAGGAGCGAGACCCCCGGCTGTGCGAGCTGTTCATCGTGGAGGGCGAATCGGCCGGCGGTTCGGCCAAGCAGGGTCGGGACCGCCGCTTTCAGGCCGTCTTACCCCTGAAGGGGAAGATCCTCAACGTCGAGAAAGCCCGTCTCGAGAAGGTCCTGTCCAACGACGAGATCACGGCCATCATCGAGGCCATCGGGGCCGGGGCCGACCCCGAGGACTACGACCTGAGCAAGCTCCGGTATCATAAGGTCATCATCATGGCTGATGCCGATATCGACGGGAGCCATATCCGAACGCTCCTGCTGACCTTCTTTTTCCGCCAGATGCCGTGGCTTATCGAGAACGGCCATCTTTACATCGCCCAGCCCCCGTTGTACCGAGTCAAGAAGGGTAAGCGGGAGTTTTACGTGAGGGACGATACGGACCTCCACCGCCTGCTTCTCCAGACGGCCTTGGAGAACGTCCAGGTCTATATCGACGGTCGACCCTACGCGTCTGACCGGCTTCATGGGGCCCTGATGGACCTGGCCCAGTCCCGACCATTCCTGGAACGTCTCGAACGGAAGGGTTATCCGGCCGACCTCATCCATCGGCTGATCACCCGCGGCCTGACCGACCGCTCGGCCCTGGCCGATGCCCGTTGGGTGCAGGGCCTGGTCAGCGTCCTGGAAGGCGACGGCTACCAGGTGATGGCCCGGGAGTTCGATGTGGAGCACGGTGTTC
>JANXAA010000046.1 GCA_025061865.1 Acidobacteriota bacterium
CCGCAGTCGCTGCCGTTCCTCTGCGCTCGGGTCTATCCAGAAAACCCCCGATGGGGCCGGACGATCTTGGAGTGTCTGAATCAGGAACAGACCGAGGAACTCCGGGCCGAATTCCAGCGGGCACTCCAGAGTGCACGGCCCGAGCCGGATACGGTGGGTTCACTGAACGCGACGGCGTGCCGAGGCGGCGTAGGTCGTTGAACATAAACGTCCACGCGCTCGGGAATTTGAACTCAGGGGCGATCCCCGGGACATAGAGGAGACCTACCCAGGTCTCCACGCTATCCCGTCGTATCCCACATTCCATCGACCCTGCTCGCTAAAGCGGGGTCGAGAGACGGGATATTTTCGGGAACCTTAGAGGTCTTCGGGGTCCCCACTCGAATGCCCCACTCCTATCCCACATACCCGGAAACTTTCTGGTCTTTCGGGCGTTTCTAATCCGAGACGCCCGAAGGGATTTCCGGCCTTGGGTTTCTCCCCCTTGCCGATGGACCCCGGGGAGACGAACTTGGATATCAAAGCCGTCAAGTCCGGAGAGGGGCGTCTCATCGGCCAAAGTCCGATCTTTCAAGTCTCTGGACGGGGTTTGGAGAGAAACCATGCCTGGGGTTGAACGGCTCGAAATGGGCTGCGTCACGTCGCGACGATGTCCTGTCATCCCGAGGCCTGAAAAACCACTGTCCTCGGACGGTTCGAAAAGGTTGAGATGGAGCGATTCTCTGGAATCGAATCACTCCATGACCTTCTCTAACAACAGTACTTATACAATATCTTGAGGTTTCATCGAGCCATGAAGAAGGCGGTGTGGTGGATGGGGGGTCTCGTCCTGATCGTCGGCGGGACGGGGATTGCTCTGTACGTTCGCAACAACCGGGCGGCAGGCCTTGCTTTCCGTACGGTCCCGGTCGAGCAGGGGCCCCTCCGGGTGACCGTAACGGCGACGGGGACCCTGAGCGCGATTACGACGGTCCAGGTCGGGACCCAGGTGTCAGGTACGATCGCCCGGATTTACGTAGATTTCAATGACCATGTCCGGCAGGGTCAGGTCTTGGCTGAGCTGGACCAGCGGCCCCTGATAGCCGCTTTGAACGATGCAGAAGCCGCTTATGAACGGGCCCAGGCCGAGGTCCGTCAGACGGAGCGGAACCTGAAGCGGGCCCAGCGTCTGTGGGCCCAGAACCTCATCGCTCAGGCTGACTACGACGCGGCCCTATCCAACTATGAGATGGCCGTCGCCAACTTGAAATCAGCCGAAGCGAATTTCAGTCGAGCCCGAACAAACCTGTTCTATGCCACCATCACGTCGCCTATCGACGGGGTCGTCGTCTCTCGCAACGTCGACGTCGGTCAGACAGTGGCGGCCAGCTTTAACACGCCGACCCTCTTCGTCATCGCCAACGACCTGCGCAAGATGCAGGTCCTGGCCAACGTCGATGAGGCGGATATCGGCCGGGTCCGAGTCGGTCAGAACGTGACCTTCACGGTGGATGCCTATCCGGACCGGGTCTTTCATGGCCGGGTCGAGCAGATTCGGCTTCAGCCGACAGTCAACCAGAACGTCGTCACCTATACAGTCGTCATCAACGCGCCGAACCCGGAAGGCCAGCTCTTGCCGGGGATGACGGCCAACGTGACGGTCCTCGTCGCCGAGAAGCCGGACGTCTTGAAGGTCCCCATGATGGCCCTGCGGTTTATGCCGCCTCGGGAATACCTGGAGCGGTTTCGGTCGGAACAGTCGGACTGGGGTCGCCGCCCGGAGCGGCCGTCTGGCAATGGCGGGTCCAGGGCCTTCCGGGATGGGGACTTGGCCCTTTCGCCCTCTCCAGACGGGACCGGGGGCCCATCGGCCTGGTTGGGCTCCCGAGACTCCTCGCGGGGCATTCTGTGGGTCTTGGACCCGGCGACGAAGCGGATTCGGCCCCTTTCTGTCCGGACGGGTCTTTCGGACGGGACTTACGTGGAGGTCCAGGGCGACCTGACCCCCGGTATGGAAGTAGCCGTCGGCATGATAGGTTCCGACCGATCGGCCCGGAATCTCCAACAGCCGCCAAATCCCTTCATGTTCCGCAGGTTCTAAATATGGTCGAGGCGCCTCTCATCTCGATTCGGAAACTGATCAAGGTCTATCGTTTCGGCGAAGTCGAAGTCCCGGCCCTTCAAGGGGTCGACCTCGACATTTACCGGGGTGAGTTTGTCGCCATCATGGGACCCAGTGGGTCAGGCAAGTCGACACTGATGAACCTCATCGGTTGTATGGACGTGCCGACGAGTGGCGAGTACGAATTGGACGGCATCAACGTCCGGCGCCTGTCGAAAAACGAACTAGCCCGTATCCGAAACAAGAAAATCGGCTTTGTCTTCCAAGCCTTTAACCTCTTGGCACGGGCGACAGTCTTGGAAAACGTCGAACTGCCCCTAATCTACGCAGACGGCATCTCCGGTCGAGAGCGTCGGGCTCGGGCGCTGCGGGCCCTCGAACTCGTCGGATTGGCCGATCGGGTCCATTTCTATCCGACTCAGCTATCCGGCGGCCAACAACAGAGGGTTGCCATTGCCCGAGCCATCGTTAATGACCCGGTACTCATCCTGGCCGATGAGCCGACGGGGAATCTAGACACGCGGACGAGTGCCGAGATCATGGGTGTCTTTCAGCAACTCAACGAGCGAGGCATCACGATTGTCCTCGTGACCCACGAGCCCGATATCGCCCAGTTTGCCATGCGCATCGTAGAGATGCGAGACGGTCAGATTCATCGAATCCGGCCTGTCGAGAACCGTCGGCGGGCTGAAGTCGGGTCATGGAACGGGGTCCCGGGTACCAGGTCCCGGATCCCGGCCGAAGGGCCTCCGGATCGACTGAGGACAGTAGGGCCTGCCTTGCCTTGAGAGGCGGCCCTCTTCCAGTCGGGGGATAGGACTCCCCCTCTTTAAGGGGATTCGGCGCCTGACACCCAAGAGATCCCGTAGCCTGCAATCTAATAGGGAAGCCATGCGATACGTCAGCATCCTGTGGGTTGCTTATCGGGCCTTGGGCCAGAACAAACTGCGGTCCTTCCTGACGGTGCTGGGGATTATCATCGGCGTGGCCGCCGTCATCGCCATGCTGGCCGTGGGACAGGGGGCTCGGGATGCCGTCCAGGCTCAGATCGCCAGCCTGGGGACGAACGTCCTCATTATCTTTCCGGGGGCGGCCAACCAAGGCGGCGTCCGGATGGAAGCCGGGACGGCCCAGCGACTGACCGAGGACGACGCCAGGGCCATCCGGCGGTATTGCCCAGCCGTGCAGTACGTGACGCCTGTCGTGCGGACTGGTGCCCAGGTCGTGGCCGGCACCCAGAACTGGCGGACCGTCGTCTACGGAGCCTATCCGGAGTACTTCATCATCCGGGACTGGTCCTTGGAGCGGGGCCGACTGTTTACGGAGACGGACCTGCGGGGAGCGACGAAGGTATGCCTCATCGGACGGACGATCGCCACTCAGCTCTTTGGCGACGCCGATCCCGTCGGCCAGACGATCCGGATCCGAAATATCCCCTTTAAAGTCCTCGGTGTCCTGGCGCCCAAGGGGCAAAACGCCTTTGGTCAGGACCAGGACGACATCATCGTGGCCCCTTTCTCGACGGTCCAGAAGCGCCTGATGGGCGTGACCCACGCCAATACGATCTTAGTCTCGGCCCGTTCTGTATCGGAAATCCGGGAAGCCGAGGCGCAGATCACTCAGCTCCTGCGGGACCGTCATCGGCTGATGCCGAACGAGGAAAACGACTTCACCATCCGTACACAGGTCGACATCGCCCGCGCGGCGGATGCCACTTCTCGGACGATGGCGATGCTACTGGCCAGCATCGCCGGCATTTCCCTCCTCGTGGGAGGGATCGGCGTCATGAACATTATGCTCGTGTCCGTCACCGAGCGGACTCGGGAGATCGGGATCCGCATGGCCGTCGGGGCTCGGGAGGTCGACATCATGGCCCAGTTCCTGATCGAGGCCGTCGTCCTCAGCGTCTCGGGCGGCCTCATTGGCATCGTCTTGGGTATCTTCGCTTCCCGGACGCTGACCCGCTTGCAGGGCTGGCCCGTCTCGCTCCCGCCGGAAGCCATCGCCCTGGCTTTCCTATTCGCCGTCGCCGTCGGTGTCTTCTTCGGCTGGTACCCGGCCCGCAAGGCCGCCCGCCTGAACCCCATCGAGGCCCTGCGGTACGAGTAATGGGTATATCGGGTCTGGGTGTTGGGTGTTAGGCGAGGCAGATGGGCAGGTCGGCAAATGGCAGATAGGGACTCCCTCGAGCCCCCGGGCCTCTGCTCTGTGAGAGCGGCGGGCCTTCGGTCTGGCAGAGATAAAACCGGGTCGACGTTTGAGGCTTCGTGAAGAAATACCCGAGTGGAATTCTCTCCGAGTCACCCCGGGATGGCCTTTCCCTTCTCTGCCAGACGGGTCTGTGAATCGGCGCAGGGTAAGGTCTGCGCTCTACGCTTAGCATAGGCCCCATGGGTTAGCCTGTAGCGCTGAACGCCTCAGACCTAACACCACCCTATGTCCCCCGGCCTGGACCGATGGTCGATCCCACGGGTTCACCCAAGACGATCCGCCGCAAATTGCCCGCCTCCCAAATGTTGAAGACGATGACCGGCAGGCCATGCTCCATGCACAGGGAAATGGCCGTCGAGTCCATCACGCGAAGGCCCATTTGGAGGAAGTCCTGATAGCTAACGTGGGATAGTTTGCGGGCCGACAAGTTCTTGAGGGGGTCATCGGTAAAGATGCCCTCGACCTTCGTCGCCTTCAGGAGGACTTCGGCCCGGATCTCGAGGGCCCGGAGGGCCGCCGCCGTATCGGTCGAGAAGAAAGGATTCCCTGTCCCGGCGGCAAAGATGACGACCCGCCCTTTTTCCAGGTGCCGGATGGCCCGGCGGCGGATGAGGGGCTCGGCGACCTCCTTGACCTCCAGGGCCGACTGACAACGGGTGACCATCCCGTGCCGCTCCAGCATGTCCTGTAAGGCCAAAGCGTTCATCAGGGTCGCCAGCATCCCGATGTAGTCGGCCAGGGCCCGGTCCAGGCCTTGCAGGGCGGCCTCACTTCCCCGGAGGATATTCCCGCCCCCGACGACGATGGCGATCTGTACGCCCAGTTCGTGGACGCTCCCGATTTCTTGGGCCATGTACTTGAGGAATTCGTAGTCAATCCCATAAGGCTGATGGCCCCGAAAGGCTTCCCCGCTGAGCTTCAGCAAAATCCGCCGATATCGAAGATCTGCATGATGCATGTAGATATCCTGCCCTGGAAAATGCCAGGATGCAGGATACAAGATACAAGATGCAAGATGCAAGATAATGGTCAATGTTTCATTCCCGGTGGATGGGAGCGAAGGAACCCTCAGGAGCATCGAACTGGGTGATCGGGAGGGAGGCCTTCAGGCGAATCCGACGATGGCCTACGTCCGCCAGAAGGCCGTCTCGACCCCCGTCCCGGTTTCAGGCCCCGGGTCGTCCGGGCCTGAAATTTCAGACGGCCGATACTCGGCTCGGGGCGATGGTTCGTCGTCGGGATTCGCTCCCCCAGGAGCCCTTCGCCCCAGCAGTCACTGAGTCGAGCCCAAAGCCGTCTCAGCTTCTCGGTCGGACTCCTCTTCCCCCGCGGCCTTCCACTTCCTCAGCTCCCCCAAAGCCCACTAGAGCTGGGGAAAGACCCACACCCCATGCGCCACCCCTAAGACATTCGGCCCCAGACTCCCCAGGTTATCAGTCCTGACCCCCTTCACCCAGGACTGAAGCCATCGCCTGACCGCCTCCCGCATCCCCCAGGGGTCCCCCCTTCCGCCTGGACACCGACCTAGGGACGATAAGTGCTGGGTATCAGGTTGTCTGGTCAGGGAAAAGCCGGATCCCTGACCCCGACGTCTGATCCCCCAGACCTGACACCGAAGGCGATACCCAACATCCAATCCCGAAAAAGGGCAGGAAAGGTTGACCCCGCAGGGGGGCTCATGTATGATGACTTCGGATTTTATTTTGGGGGTTTCGGGAGGGCTCTGATGAGACAGTCCTCCTGGAAATGGGTGGGTCTTGGGTGGGTCCTACTGGCGTCTGGGACAGGATGGACCCAATCGGCCTGGCGGAAGATGATAGACGCTAACGGACACGTCACTTATACCAACGCCGGCCTACCGCCGACTCGCCCACCGGGACGGTATGTGTTGAGTCCGAGGAAGTATCGGGCCTTTGAGGCGTATATCGATGCCCTGGCGCGAGAACACGGCCTCAGCAAGAAGCTGATCTTAGCTGTCATCGCCATCGAGTCGGACTTTCAGACGCGGGCCCTATCCCCGAAGGGAGCTATCGGCCTCATGCAGCTCCTTCCTGAGACGGCCCGGCTATACGGGGTGCGGAATCTTTGGGACCCTTATGAGAACTTGCGAGCCGGAGTCGCCCATCTGGCCTACCTGGTCCGGCGGTACCGGGGAAACCTGGGACTGGCCCTGGCCGCTTACAATGCCGGGGAGGACGACGTGGACCGTTATGGCGGTATCCCGCCCTTTGCGGAGACCCGGACCTACGTCAAGAAAGTCTTGGAGATTTATGATCAGCCCCAGACCCATGTCTACCGCTTCGAGGACGAGAAGGGGGTCCTGCACTATGCTTTTGAGGCCCCAGACCCGCAACGCTATCGAAACATCCGCCGTATCCCCCTGACGACTCAGCTCGGGGACGGCCTGGGTGGGGGAGCCCGGTAGGGACGACGCGTGCGTCGCCCCTACGATAGGGGTGCCCCGGGGAGTCCGAATCCAAGCGAGACAAGGACGGACGAGGAGATCGAGATGCCCAATTTAGAAGCCTTATTCTTAGAGAACCTGACCAAGGGAAAATCCCTTTTGGACCAGGGCCAATACGAGGAGGCCATCGCCTACCTGGAACGGGCGTACCGGATTAAGCCGGACGACATCAAAGTCCTCAACATGCTGGGGACGGCCTACTTTAAGGTCGAACGCTTGGATAGTGCGGAGGAAATTTACGAAATCCTGGCCCGCAAGAACCCGAATGTTCCCGTCCTGTACTCGAACCTGGGGATGATCCGTCTGAAGAAGAAAGACTGGGAGGGCGCCGAGATGGCCTTCCAGCGGGTCATCGAGCTTCAACCGGATAACCGGCGGGCCTATGGATACCTGGGACTCATCTACGAACAACAGGGCCTCTTGGAACAGGCCTTGACGTATTACGAACAGGCCGGCGCCGAAGGCCCAGCCGAGCGAGTGCGGGCCCGCTTGCGGACCCTGCGTCCGGTGGCAGCCGTCGTGACTGAGGAACCCATCGACGAGGCGGACATCGTGGCGGCCGAGCCCCTGGCGGTCCGGGCTCCGGAGCCGTCCCCCCCGCCTTCCCCGGAGCCGATGCCGGCTTGGGGCGGGCCGCCGCCGGCGCCGTCCGCCCCAGTACCGGGTGAGACGACGACCCGTCCTTTGGAAGAAGTCATCCGGGCCCTTCAGTCCCAACCCATGCCGTGGGAACCTCCGGCCCCGTCGCCGCCGACGGCGGCACCCGAGTCTCCGGTCTCGCCACCCGAACCCGTCCCGCCTGGCCTGGAGGCCGTCTCGGTGTCGGTTTCTCCGGTGATCCCTGAGGAAGTCGAGGTCGCTCCCCCGATGACGGAGACGGCCCCGTCCGCTGGCCGGCCGTCCGATTGGAGTATCGGGATGGTGATCCCGATTCCTCCGGCGGAGGCGCTCTCGCCGACTCCAGAACCCCCGACCGAAGAGGTACAGTCTCCTTCCGTCTCACCGGTCTCGGCGTTCCCGTCCGTCGAGGCCCCGGCCCCCCCACCGGCCGAGGCCGAGGCGCCTCTCGAGCCGACGCAGACGACGCCACGACCTTTCGTCCCTCCGCCGGAGTCGCTACCCGTCTCGATCCAGGAACGGGTCCAGCCGAGCTTTATGCCGGGGGTTGAAGTCACGGCCCAAATCCCGACGGGTCGACCGGTCAACCTGGGAATCTATGCTCGGGAGCAACTTTACGTCTATCCGCCCGTCGGTTCGGAACGATTCTTGCTCCTGGAACCCCACCTATTAGAGGTCGTCCTGTCGGACCGTATCTTGTTCCGAGAAGGTTCGCTGGTTGGCTATTCGGGGGACTTGCGCTTTGAGGCTGTCGAGATCCCCAGCGGGCCGCCCGTCGTGATGGCCCAAGGCTTCGGCCTCATGTTTCTGGCCTACGAGCGGCGATCGATTCACCTGATTTCCCTTAACGAGGAGACGATTTACGTCGCCATGCCGTGTTTTCTGGTCGCTCAAGCGACACTCCACATTCAGCCCCGGGTAATTGCCGAGGACGACCACCGGATGTTTGCCTACATGGAGATTTCGGGAAGGGGCACGGTCGGTTTCGTCATCCGGAGCAAGCCCCTAATCCTGAAGGTCTTGCGACACATGCCGGCCGTCGTCCACTCGGACGCCGTCGTAGCATGGACAGGCACGATGCGGGTCGCCCCGGTCGAAGACCCCTACTCCCGGGCCCTCATCCGGACGTATAGCGAGACGGCCATTCCCCTGCGCTTCGAGGGTGCTGGCGACCTGATCACCGAGCAGAGCGCCCTGTGGGGCGAGCGCCGTACGGGACCGAGTCCGGCCTGACCGGTGCCAGCCCTTACCGGGCCCCTGGTTCGAGACGGAGGGTAAGAACGATGAGAAGCCGCACGTGGGATTATGGACGACGGACCCCAGACTGCGGACTACAGGCTTGCCTGAAAAGCACTCCGGGCCGTCCGGGCAAGTCTGGGGTCTGGGGTCGATGGTCCGCAGTCCTCGGGCCTCTCGGATTCCTCTTGTCATTATCATGGTGGACATGGGGCGGAAGCGGCTTCGCATACGCCCAGGCCCAGAGCGTCGGTCCCTTCCCCCTGCCGCCAGAGTTGGAGCCCACAGTCCAGTTCTGGGTCCAGGTCTTTACCCAATATTCCGGCCGGCAGGCCCTCATCGTGGATGCCGATGCCCCCCATCGGATCCTGCGGATTGTCGTCGTCGAGGGCGTTGATCCGACGGATGGGGCGACTCAGCGAGCCGTCTGGTCGGCTTTAGAGGAACAAGTCCGCCAGATCCGAGCGGCCTTGGACGACCTCGACAGCCGGGGCGCTGAGGCCGCCGCGCACAGCCCTCAACACCGATGGCTGTGGCAAATCTACGGTCCGGAGCGGTCGTATCGTCCCCTCGTGTTTCAGGAAGTCCGGGATCGTCTGCGTATTCAGTGGGGTCACAAAGAGAAGTTCCAGCAAGCGCTTCAACGGATGTACCGCTTTCTACCCCACGTGCGGGCCATCCTGACGGCCGAGGGCTTGCCGCCGGAGATCGCCTATCTGCCCCTGATCGAGTCTGGTTACAATCCCTACGCGGCCTCCTTTGCCGGGGCCCGAGGTCTGTGGCAACTGATGCCGACGGCCGCCCGGAAGATGGGTCTCACCCTGGATACCTGGGTCGACCAACGCCTGGACCCCCTCTATGCGACGGTTGCCGCCGCCCGTTATCTCAAGCAGGCCTATCAGGAGTTTGGCAACTGGCCTCTGGCGATTACTTCATACAACCACGGCCTCGAGGGCATCCGCCGGGCCGTTCGCCAGCTCGGGACGACAGACTACGTCCGGATCTGGCGGGAATACCGAGGCCCCCTCTTTGGGTTCGCCTCTCGCAACTTTTATCCCGAATTCCTGGCCGCCGTCTTGGTCGCCGGGTCGCCCGAACGGTACTTCCCGGGCTTCCGAGCCGACAGCGTATGGGAGTTTGCGACCTACGTCGTGCCTCACGAGATGAGCCTTCGGGACATCCCTGAACGGCTGGGCGTGGCGTTGACGACCTTCATCCAACATAATCCCCAGTTTCTCCTGGCGGCCTACTTTCGAAACGTCCGGGTCTCGGCAGGGACATCTGTTCGGATGCCCCTGCAGAGTTCGACGGATGTGGCTGTCCATGTCGTCCGGCCTGGGGAGACCCTGGCTGCCATCGCCCGCCTGTACGGTGTCTCCGTCGACATCCTCCAGCGGTGGAATCCCCTCCTCTTGGCCGGCGATCGGCTCCGGCCAGGGATAC
>JANXAA010000470.1 GCA_025061865.1 Acidobacteriota bacterium
GGGTCGACGATGCGTGAGTGGCAGGTCGAAAAAGTCTTGGAAGACCACGGACACGGTCGTATCGAGCTGGTCCGGGATGCCTGGACAGGCTTGACGTACCAGCGGACGGTCTGGGCCCCCGACGGGCCTTTGAGTTCCGTCGTATCGAATCCAAATTTCTGGCAGGCCCTTCGAGAGGTCCCCGGATTTCCGCCGATGCTGTATGGGGAAGCCCAGGAGTCGAGTCTCGTGGCGATCGCTCGGCCTGTGGTGGGCCTCAGCCTCCTGGAGGCCTGCGGGCGCATCCGTATGGTCGAAGGCTTGAGGCTGGGCGTCCTCCTGCCGGTCCCCGTGACAGTCGTCGTCCTCCGGGACGTCGTCCGGAGCCTGATGGTCCTGGAGGGGCACGGCTATGTGTATCGGGCCCTCCATCCCCGATGGGTCGTCGTCGACTCGACGGCTGAGCGGGTCTGGCTGACCCGGCCCGGGTGCGTCGCCCCCTTGGGAGATGCCGCCGGCGATGGGTCCAACATCGATTTGGCACCCGATGGCCTCGGATGCCTCCACGAATTGACGCCGCCCGAATGGAGCGGCCGGTCGTGGACCCCGGCCTGGGATGCCTTTGCCGTGGGCGGCCTGATGGCGTTTTGCATCACAGGCCAGTATCCCCAACGGATGGACCCCTCGGGTCGGCCTGTATTCCTTCGGCGGGAGGTGACGGCCCTGATCGACGGAGCGGTCGAGCGGCTCCGGACAGTCCAAGCCCCAGAGTTGGGTTCTATCTTGGAAGGGACGCTCCGAGAAGAGCCCCAGGAACGAATGTCCCTCCCGGTCCTGCATGAACGGCTCGTCGGCTTTCTCATCCGACACCGGGTCAGCGAGACCTACGTATGGCTGGCCCTGGGTCGGCTCACCCCGGCTTCAGGAGTCCCGCCCGTGACCTACGCCCGGGCGTGGCAGTACGTCCGTCACGACTGGGCGACCCCCTACAAGGAGCCAGTCCCAGAGGCAGCCGCTGAGACGTCGCCGCCAGCAGATTCGCGACCCTCCTGGCGACGACGACTTCGGGATTTATTTTCGTGAGGTCCCGGCTCCCGCAAAACGGGCCCCGGCCGACTCGGGACCGGGACCTACTCCATCCGGATAGACTTACGCAGGCGGGAAGCCGTGGCGACCGAGACGGTCACCGAGAACTGATCCCGGAGGAAATCCCGGATCTGCTGGATACTCATCGCAGGGTTCAACTGCAGGAGTACGCGAAGCTCTCGGCGGATCTCCCGCAGGGGCATCGGGACAAGCCGCCGTCGGCTTGCGATATAGTCCCAACCCAGCAGATACCACAGGGGTTCGATCGTCTGGTCGGGGAAGAGGCAGAGGGTGTGGAGCACGGCGTGACGCCGCCGGGGTACTCGGAAAGGTGCCAGCCGCCGGAGGCCTGTCTGACCCTGCAGGAAGGGACCGTTCGCCGCCAGGGCGGCCCGGCAGGCCTCCGTCAGGAGCTTTTTCCGAAGATGGACCATGGCCTGGTAGTGTCGGATCGGTGCCGTCGGGTCCCGGAAACCAACCTCTGTCAGGAAAATCGTGGCCG
>JANXAA010000471.1 GCA_025061865.1 Acidobacteriota bacterium
TCTCCCACTGCCCGAGTCGGTCCGTCGTCAGGTCTTGTGTGAAAATTACCGGAAGCTCTGGCCCTAGGTGCCTCAGGTCCCAGGTCGTAGGTGCCGGGGCCTGGTCTGTCGGTGTTAGGATGAGTCTGCATCGTCCAAGAACCAGGAACGCTCAGACTTCTGAGTCCGCATAGCCTCCATAGCCAACACCGATGATGCGGATACCTAGCACCCCGGACCTGGGGCCTCTCTACGGAGCACCGATATGGCACGGCTCGATCAGTTCGTCGTCGTCGTCGACAATCCCCTCTACCCCATCAACCTGGGGTACATCGCCCGGGTCATGGCGAACTTAGGGTTCGATCACCTTCGGCTGACGCGGCCCCGGGCGGCCGTCGACGAGTGGGCTGTCTCGATGGCCATGGAGGGCCGTCCGATCCTTGAGTCAGCCGTCGCCTACGACCGTTTCGAGGACGCCCTGGCCGACTGCACCTTGGCGATCGCCACGACCCGCCGCATCGGCCGTCGGAAGATCACCTTCATGGTCCCTCAGACGGCCGCCCACGCCGTGGCGGGCCTCGAGACCGACGGCCGCATCGCCGTCGTGTTCGGTTCTGAGGATAACGGCCTGACCAACGAGCAGGTCCAGCGATGCGACTGGGTCGTGTACATTCCCGGCGAGCCCGGCCGAGACTCCTTTAATCTCTCCCATGCTGTAGCGATCGTGCTTTACGAAATCCGATTTGCTCTCGAGGGCCTGCCGATAGCCGAGCGGGTCCGGGCTCAGACCATTGAGGGCTTTCTCCAGCATGCCCGGATAGTCCTGGAAGGTACGGGCTTCCTGGCAACGGATGACCCCTTGCGGGCCATCGCCAAGCTCCGGGCCTTACTGTATCGGGCCCGACCGAACGTCCGGGAAATTGGCGTCCTGCACGCCCTCCTGGACCACATGGCCGTATTGGGGGGCCTCAAGCGGCGGCTTCCCACACCTTGACGGCAGGCCGAGGTCTATGCCCCTACAGGCGCCGGCGGCCTACGCGTCCCTGCTCTTTCCTGTATCTTTATCCTACTTGGGTGACCTTCAGACGCCGGCGGCGGGCCGGCTCGACAGATGTCGTCCGGAAATAGAACCGGTGGTACAAGTACTGCTGGGCGATGCTGAAGACATTACTAAACAGCCAGTACAGGACGAGGCCGCTTTGAGCGTTCATGAACATGAAGATGAACAGGCCCGACATCAGGTAGCCCAAGCGTTGGTGGGTAGGGTCCATCGTCGTGGGCGTCAGCTTTTGTTGGAGGATCATCGTGATGCCCATCAGGATGGGCGTGATGAGGTAGGGGTCCGGGCGGGAAAGGTCCCGAATCCAAAATACGAAGGGGGCCTGGCGGAGTTCGATGGAGACCGACAACAGGCTGTAGAAGGCAAACAAGATGGGCAGTTGTAGGAGCAGGGGAAGACAACCCGACATAGGGTTGACGCCGTACTCCCGGTAGATGCGCATGAGCTCTTCGTTCATCTTCTGGCGGCGGGGATCCCGCAAGGGGATGCCCTTGTACTTCTCTTGGAGGGCCTTGATCT
>JANXAA010000472.1 GCA_025061865.1 Acidobacteriota bacterium
CGAAAGCCTGATGGACAATCCGGCTTATTCGGATGACGGACACGTCATCTGGGTGTCCTATAAGGGTACAGTCTTCGTAGCCGATATGAACGGGGACACGCCGCGGGTCAAGGACAAGTGGAATCTCCTAACGGCTCAGGACCGAGCTCAGAGCTGGTGGCCTGGCGGCTGGCAACCGGTGGCCTATCAGCGGCGTCTGAATCGGTTATACGTTCTGATGCATCAAGGGGCGGAATTCACTCATAAAGATCCGGGGACCGAGATTTGGGTGTTTGACGGAGCTAAAAAGCGACGGATCCAGCGGATTCGTCTCCCTCACCCGGCCAATTCGGTAGCCGTCAGCCACGACGATAAGCCCCTGCTGTATGCCGTTTCTGCCCACGATAAGGAGTTGTATATTTACGACGCGGCGACGGGTCGTCTTCTGCGCCGAGTCCACGTGGGTGGGTACACCCCCTATGTGCTTTACACTCCCTTGCGATAGGCCATGGCCTTGGATCCCCTGTTCCTGTTGACTGCTCGTTACGTAGTAGGAGGGGTTTTTATTATTTCAGCCGTCGCTAAGATCGTGAAGTGGCACGACTTCATAGGCATCGTGGCGAATTACCGGCTCTTGCCGAAGTGGGCCGTGCGGCCTGTCGCTTGGGTCATTCCTCCGGTCGAAGCATGGGCGGCCCTGGGGTTCGGCACAGGCTGGGCGCCGGCCCTTAGCACAGTGGCGATTTGGATACTACTGATTATCTTTACGGGTGCTATCGTCGTGAATCTCTTACGGGGTCGCGCGGAAATCGATTGTGGTTGCTTGGGTCCCCTGTTGCGACAGCGCATCGGATGGTGGATGGTGGTCCGCAATGGGGTCCTGATGGGACTCGCCGGGCTGGGTTATCCGGGCTGGGCTACGATGAGCCGGCCATATGGGCTAGTCGATACCCTATTTAGCGGACTGGCGGCTTTGGTGCTCCTGGCGGTATATGCGACCTTTCAACTCCTCTGGACGCGGACGTCCCAAGAGTGGAGAGTCTCATGAGCGGCGTGTGGCTGGCTTCGTATATCCTATTGTGGAGCCTTGTCGTCCTGCTAGCCCTCACGGTCTTAGCCTTAGCCCGCCAGATCGGGGTCTTGCATGAGCGCATTGCACCTCTAGGAGCTCTGGCCACGGCTCACGGGCCCCAAGTCGGGGACCCATCCCCCGTCTTTGACCTCCGAGACCTCGGGGGACGGCCTCTCCGCATCGGGGGAGAGCGGCCTGATGGGCGGGGCCTGTACCTCGTTTTTATCTCCCCTGAATGTCCGGTCTGTAAGAAGATCCTACCTTCTCTGAAGGTCTTGGCCCGAAACGAGCGCCAGCGATTCGAGTTTGTCCTTATTAGCGACGGCCAGGAACGTGATCACATGGACTTTATCCGAGAGATGGGTCTTCAGGAGTTCCCCTACGTCTTGTCGGCCGACGTCGGCATGGCGTACCGTATCGGTCGGCTTCCCTATGCGGTCCTGTTAGACGACAAGGGGGTCGTACGGGCCAAGGGTCTCGTGAACACCATGGAACACTTAGAGAGT
>JANXAA010000473.1 GCA_025061865.1 Acidobacteriota bacterium
TCCAGTGCAGGTCCCGTCCCCTCGAGATACTCCATAGCTATGTAGGGAATGCTCTCGGCCTCCCCCAGGTCGTAAATCGTCACGATGTTCGAGTGCCGCAGACGACCCCCCGACTGAGCCTCTCGGACGAAACGGTCTCGAAAGGTCGGCCGAGCCGCCAGCCGGGAGTGGAGGATCTTCAGGGCAACATCCCGATCCATGAGGGGGTCCCACGCATGGTAGACCTTCCCCATCCGGCCCTGGCCAAGTAAACGCCGGATGGACCTAGCGGCCGATGTGGAGCAGTGGCCTGCGAGGGACTTCCCGGTACACTCGGACCGCCGCCTTCGCCCCGTGCCGGACAGTTGAGGCCTGGCTCAGGCAGGTTACAAGACGCAAGATGCAGGATGCAAGACGCAGGTCCCAGGGAGGTGGAAAAGAAACTCCCAACGACAGACCGCAGACCCCGGACCCGGCGGAGTCAACCGAATGGCCTCGTCTTGGAATTCAGCGATCCGAGGCCTACGGCCGGTTCGAGGTCCGTGTTCCTTACTGGGAGCCGGGACCCGACACCCGGGACCTGGACCTCGCGTCCCGCATCACCTATTTTGGATCTCGGAGGGCCGGCATGACGCACCTACCCGACTTCTGCAAGGGTTTCATCCTTCCCCGGAAGCGATTCGAGCCCGCTTACATGGAGACGTACCGGAGCGGGCGCCTGGTCGAGAAAGTCGAGCGAGCCCGGGCCATGCTCCGGCAGTGTCGGGTCTGCCCTCGCAACTGCGACGTCGACCGTTGGAACGGTCAGTTGGGGACGTGCGCTTCGGGCCGCTATGCGGACGTCGCCAGCTACTTTCCTCACTTCGGCGAGGAGGACGTCCTGCGAGGCTGGCGGGGAAGCGGTACGATATTCTTTGGAAGATGCAATTTAAAGTGTGTTTTTTGCCAAAATTTCGATATTAGTCGATTAAATATCGGTGGGGTCCCGACGCCGCCCGAGCGGCTGGCCGAGATGATCCTCGAACTTCAGGCCCGGGGCTGTCACAACATCAACTTCGTGACTCCTGAACATGTCGTCTCCCAAATCGTCGAGGCCCTTGCCATCGCCATCGAGCGGGGTCTCCGCCTGCCGATCGTGTACAACACCAGCGCTTACGACAGTCTCGAGAGCCTCCAGCTCATGGAGGGTCTCGTCGACATCTACATGCCCGACTTCAAGTACTGGGACTCTGTCAAGGCCCGCAAGTACCTGAAGGCCGAGGACTATCCCGAGGTCGCCCGTCGGGCCATCCTCGAGATGCATCGTCAGGTCGGTGACCTCGTCTTTGACGAGAACGGTCTCGCCCTGCGGGGTGTCCTCGTCCGACATCTGGTCATGCCGGGGGCCCTCGATGACACCCGGGAGATCCTTCGGTGGATTGCTGAAAACCTCGGCCGGGATACGTATGTCAACATCATGGACCAGTATCACCCGGCCGGATTGGTCAACGAGACCCGTTATCCCGAGCTGAACCGGCCGGTCACAAGCGAAGAGTATCAGACGGCCCTGGAGTATGCCCGCGAGTTGGGCCTCTG
>JANXAA010000474.1 GCA_025061865.1 Acidobacteriota bacterium
ATCGGCCATCGGTCTCGCTGGCGTTCTAAAAACTGCTCGACTTGGGTCACGACGGCCTCGACGTCCGCCTTATAGGTGAAATCGGCAAATTCGTAACGCAGGAACTGACGTCGGTTTTGGGTGCCCGCAAAAGGGCTGGTTTGAAGGCCCAGCAGTGGGGGGAAGGCCAAACTGACCAGGGTCAGTCCGGTGATGCCGAGCATCCATCGTCGGTGTCGGAGGGTCCAGCGCAGGCATCGGACATAGAAGTCTTGAATCAGGCGGATCCAGCCGACCGGTTCCGCTGGGCGTTCGGGAAGGAGGCGAGAAGTGGCTAAGGGGATCAGTGTCAAGGAGATCAGAAGTGAAGCGAGCAGAGTAAGGCTGATAGCGATGCCAATTTCTTCTAAAAAAGTCGTGATTTGAGTCTTTTTCCCAAAAATCAAGGGTAAAAAGACGATGATGGTCGTAGTCGTCGATGCGATGACGGCGAGTTCGACCCGTCGGGTCCCCTGGTCCGCGGCCTCCGTCCGGGAGGCCCCGTGCCGAAACGTTGCGTCAATGGACTCCAGGACCACGATGGCGTTGTCGACCAGCAGACCTACGGCCAGCATGAGCCCCATCATGGACATGGCGTTCAGGGTATAGCCCAGGTAGTAGAGGGCCATGATGCCGCATAGGAGCGAAAAGGGGATGGCCAGACTCACGATGAGGGTCATGTCGACCCGCCGGAGGAATAAGTAAAGGAGGAGGACGGCCAGCAAGCCGCCCCACAAGCCAGACGTGGCGATGCCCTTCAAGCCGGACCGGATCTCGCGGGCCTGGTCCTGCCAGACAAACAGCTGGATCCCCTGAAGGTAGGGGTCTTTCGAGAGGTGCTCGGTGATCAGACGAGTGACCTGGGTAGCGACCTCTACGGCGTTAGCCGTAGGTTCCTTATACACCTCGAGGGCGACCGCATTTTGATGGTTCAGGTGTCGGCCGAAGTCCAGGGGCGGCTCCTCGTATCGGACTTCAGCGATGTCTCGGAGCTTCAAACCGTGAGAGTTGACGGGGAAGTCCATGAGAGCCGAGAGGTTCGGAAAAACGCCTAAGGCCCGGGCTCGCATTACGATTTGATCGTTTCGGATGACTCCCAGGCTGACGTTGACGTTGTTTTGAGATAGCGACTCGACCAGCTTGCCGACGTTCACGCCGTGTTCGGTGAGTTTGTCAAGAATGAGGTCAATGTAAACGACTTTGGGGAGGACTCCGTTTAACTCGACACGGGCGACGCCGGGGATCCGTTGGATGGGGATCTTGACCCGTTTCTCCAGGAGGTCGTAATTGGCGGCTAAGTCGATACCGGGGGCCGATACACGGGCTTGGACGACCGGCAAGTCGGTTGCGTTAAAGTTCAGAACATAAATGTGATTGATGTCATTCGGTAGGTCTTTCCGGATCATTTCGATCTTTTCGACGACCTCCACGCGGACCATGTCCAGGGGGATGCCCCAATCGAATCGAAGGAATATGCGGGCGGCGTCGGCCGTCGCCTCTGAGTGCATTTCCTTGATGCCGCTGATCGTTGC
>JANXAA010000475.1 GCA_025061865.1 Acidobacteriota bacterium
GTCTTTCCTGTCTACGGATGTAGACCTATGGGCTATCTGCCCATCTGCCAAGACAGTGGCCCGTTACTCCGTCGCTGGACCGGGGGGTAAGATTAGCTTATGAATAGCCGAGACATTCGGGAAACGTTCTTACAATTCTTTGAGGCTCGGGGCCACCAACGGGTCCCCAGCTCGCCTCTCGTCCCGGCCCGAGATCCGACGCTCCTCTTCACCAACGCTGGTATGAACCAATTCAAGGACGTATTCCTGGGCGTCGAACAGCGGCCTTATAAGCGGGCGACGACGGTCCAGAAGTGTATGCGGGCGGGGGGTAAGCACAACGACTTGGACAATGTCGGCTTCACACCCCGTCATCATACGTTCTTCGAGATGCTGGGGAACTTCTCCTTTGGCGACTACTTTAAGCGGGAGGCTATCTCCTGGGCTTGGGAACTCGTCACCGATATTTTCCGTCTCCCGAAGGATCGCCTGTGGGTAACGATCTACGAGACCGACGACGAGGCCTTTGATATTTGGCATCGGTCTGTCGGGGTCCCGGCTGACCGCATCGTCCGCCTCGGGAAGGCCGACAACTTCTGGGCCATGGGCGAGACGGGCCCCTGCGGTCCTTGTTCCGAGATCCACTACGACCTGGGTCCCGAGTTCGGCTGTGGCCGACCGGCCTGCGCCCCTGGCTGTGACTGCGGCCGTTTCCTGGAGTTCTGGAACCTCGTGTTTATGCAGTACAACTGCGACGAAGGGGGCAAGCTGGAGCCCTTGCCGAATCCATCCATCGATACGGGTATGGGCCTCGAGCGGATGGCCAGCATCCTGCAAGGCACGTTCGATAACTTTCACACGGACCTCTTCCGACCCCTCCTCGAGGTCATCGCCGACGAGTTCCACCTGAGTTATCCGACAGGGGACCGGTCAAAAGACGTGGCTCTTCGCGTGATGGCTGACCACGCCCGCGCCATCGCCTTCGTGTTGTCCGAGGGCGTCCTGCCGTCCAACGAGGGCCGGGGCTACGTCATGCGGAAGGTCATCCGGCGGGCCCTCCGCTTCGGTCAGGTCTTCGACCGACATGAGCCTTACATGTACAAGTTTGCCTTGTTCGTCGTCGACTTCATGAAGGACGTGTACCCTGAGCTGGAGTTGGGGAGGGACATCATCCGGAACGTTTGTTATGCCGAGGAGGAGCGCTTCTTCCGAGTCATCGAGACAGGCCTGGAGCGCCTTCAGGAAGTCCTGGACCGACATCGGGCCGACGGGGTCCTACCGGGGGTAGAGGTTTTCCGCCTATACGATACGTACGGACTCCCCGTGGACCTGGCGGAGGAGGTCGCTCGGGAGGCTGGCCTCCGGGTCGACCTGGAGGGCTTCGAGCGAGAACTCCGGGAACAACAGGAACGGGCCCGGCGGGCTTGGAAGGGCGAAGAGGCCCTCGAGGACATTGCCGTCTATCGGGAATTGTCCCAGCGGTACGAGACTCGCTTCCACGGCTACAAGCACCTCCGGTGGGAAGACGCCCGGGTCTTGGCCCTCCTGAACGGGCAGAAGCAGTCG
>JANXAA010000476.1 GCA_025061865.1 Acidobacteriota bacterium
TTCATACTGAGGGCCTACGAAGGAGAGGAACCCGTCGGTTTCTCCAACGCCAAGGGCCACGACGTCGGGAGCATGACCATTAAGGCCGCCCCAAGTAAGGCTATATTTTTCATAAAGCTGATCATTTCACGCGTCCGTGCGCCAGGATCAGTCTCAACCCAGAAGGCGTGCATCATAAAGTTGACAGGAACGAGAAACAGAACAATCAGCCATGCCCCCAGACGTACCTTCCAGCCCAGCAGGATCAGCACTCCGCCGATGAGAATCAGCAGGCCCGAGACGATGACAGCCAGTTGGGGCGCCGGTACGCCTTTGGACTGGGCATATCCCGTCAACGCGTTGAGGCTCAGGAAGTGGTTCAAGCCGTTGTAAAAGAAGAAGCCCCCATAAAGGATCCGCCCGATGAGGGTCAGCCACTTCATGATTATCCCTCCTCCTCAGTTTTCGGGGTTGGGTGTTGGAAGTGGGGGGTTCGGGATCTAGGCGTCTGGAAAAGTTCAGCCCCTCCTCTACCGACTCCTAACATAGGCCACCTGCGTTCAAGGTCAGGGCCACGCGCCTGCAGGTGGGCAGGTTCGATGGATTCCCCACCCATGGCCCATTGTCCATCTGACGGCCTGCCTATCGGCTCAAGCCACTTACTTCATCTGGAAATGCCACATCGCCCCGTCAGTCGCCATAATGAAGAGGGCAGCCCCGAGGAGGGCCAGGTTCTTCGTGAAGTTGACCATGTCGACCATGCGCCACGTCGGGTCGGTGGCCGCCCAGAAGTTATGCATCTTCAAGGTCACGGGGATTAGGAACAGGATGATCAGCAGGGCACCCCATCGGAAGTGAAACCCCAGCAGGACCGACAGTCCACCCAGGAGGATCATCAGGCCCGACCCGAGAACAGCCAGCCGAGGCGCCGGCACGCCCTTGGACTGGGCATATCCCGTCAACATATTCAGGTTCAGGAAGTGATTCAGACCGTTGTAGACAAAATAGCCACCGTAGAGGATCCGCCCGATGAGATGGACGATGGGCCACCACGGAGCCATCCACTCAGCCATAGCGACCTCCTCCTGACCCGGCCGCCGACCGACCGGGGAGTGACTCCTTGGGATCGCCGTCACTCACGGCGAGACTATAAAGATCCCAGGTCCCAAGTGCTAGGTTCCGACTAATACCGGATACCCGGGACTTGACACCGTTTCTCACTGCCGTCCCGTCCAGCGGTCCAACAGGCTCTTTTGGACGTGTCGTACGTAAAGGGCCCGCAGGAGCGACTGAATGGTCTCCCGCAGGCGTCGAGGCAAGTCGTCCAATTTCTCGCCCCTGGCCTGAGCACGCTGTCGGGCCCGTCGCAAGAGACGAGCCTCCCGACGGGTCAGCCATCGGGCGACTTGGACATATGACTGCAGGTCTGCCAGGGTCACACCTGTCATCCGCCGGACATCGTCCAAGAGCCGCAGGATGACGATATCCTCTGGCTCCAGCTGGCCGGTCTCGGCACAGGGGAAGACAAATCCCCCGCGGACGGCCTGCTCGATGTCCTCGGCCGAC
>JANXAA010000477.1 GCA_025061865.1 Acidobacteriota bacterium
GGTCGCCGGGACTCGGACTGGCATCACGGCCCTCCAAATGGATATTAAGGTCCCGGCCCTCTCGGCCGACGTCCTCCGGGAGGCCCTCTACCAGGCCCGGGAAGCCCGGCTGTTCGTCTTAGACCGGATGGCCGAGGTCCTGCCGGCCCCGCGGCCGGACATCTCCCCTCGGGCGCCTCGCCTCGTCGTGACCTACATCCCGACCGAAAAGATTGCCACCCTCATCGGTCCCGGCGGGAAAATGGTCAAGTCCATCATCGAAAAGACGGGCGTCAAGATCGATATCCGAGACGACGGTCGGGTGTTCATCGCCGGGGACACGGCGGCCGCCTGCGAGGCGGCTCTCAAGATGGTCAGAGAAGTCACGGCGGACGTCGAGAAGGGTCGGACCTACCTCGGAAAGGTCACCCGGGTCACCGATTTCGGGGCTTTCGTCGAGATCCTCCCTGGCATCGTGGGCCTCCTCCACAAGTCCGAGATGGCGCCCTATCCGGTCCGGGATGTCCGGGAGGTGATCCAGGGCGAAGGCCAGGAGATCCTCGTCAAGGTCCTGGACGTCGAGGACAACCGCATCCGACTTTCCCACCGAGACTTTGCGCCGCCGCGTCCGGTCCGTCCTGATCGGCCCCGGCCGGGCGGCCCATCCCGAGAACGACCTGAGCACCGTCGCCGCCGGCCCCCCTACCTGCGACCCCATAAGACATAAGCCATCCCGACGTCTCGGTCGGACGGAGCAGGTCTCGCCCCTTTTCAATGGCCCTTTCCCACCGATGGCCGGGTCACCCCAATTTCCATCCCACGGACTGAACGACCTTCTGAATTCACGACTTGGGGAGGTCCCCGATGACGGACTTTTGGCTGATCCTGGGTTTGGTCGGGCAAGGCCTGTTTTCGGCTCGGTTCTTGATCCAATGGATAGCCAGCGAACGGGCCCGCCGCAGTGTCGTGCCGACGCTGTTCTGGGTCTTCAGCATCCTGGGGTCGACCATCTTGCTGATATACGCCATCCATCGCCGGGACCCCGTCTTCGTCCTCGGTCAGTCCCTGGGCCTCTTCGTCTATGGCCGGAACCTCTACCTCATCTGGCGAGAGAAGGGGACCCTTCCGTTGAGTCTGTGAGGACAAGACATAGGGATCGAGGGTCGGGGGTCCGAGATCTGGCTCCTGAACGCCCTAACACCGAACCCTCTGCCGACTGCGCCTGGGCCCAGGGCCATGACACGTCACGCCTTTCAAGGCGTTTAGAAGGGTTCCGTTATCCCACGAGACTTTACGGAAAGACCCTTTCACATCATTACTTACCTTCGGTGTAGCACGGGACTTTCCGGGTACTTCCGAGCTCAACTGCCGTAGTAACTACCGTAGTACCTTCACGCACACCCTCCACTATGGGTTTTTCACGGCAGTCTCCAAAGGGCAAGTAGGAGAGGTCCATCTGTAGAACCAAAAGGCAAAAGAAGCAAAAGAAAGGGTTGTTACCAGGTCACGAGAACAAGGTAAAGCCCCTAGGGTTATCCAAAACCACACGAACGCTCTCCCCTATT
>JANXAA010000478.1 GCA_025061865.1 Acidobacteriota bacterium
ATCCCTTGCTTTTCCCTATCCTCTCCTTCCAGGATTTCCAATCCAGCGCTTATGTCCGTTGCATGAACGGGCCTGGAGGGGACTCGATGTCTAAGACCTAATGCCTAACAACTCTCACACCCGACCCTGAAGTGATGGGGCTGATCGTTCGGGCGGTCGATTCGTATCGGGACTTGGCGGCCTTCATCGACCTGCCGTGGCGGTTGTATGGTCCCTCCGACCCCTGGGTCCCGCCGCTCCGGATGGAGATGAAAAAGCGGCTGGATCCCCGGAAGCATCCCTTTTTTGAACACAGCATAGCCGAATACTTTGTCGCCTGGCAGGCCGGCCGGCCGGTCGGTCGAGTAGCGGCCATTCGTAACGAACTTCACGAGTGGTATCACCACGAGCCGGTCGGCTTTTTCGGTTTCTTTGAATGTATCCCCGACATAGCCGTTGCGCGAGCGCTGATGGACAGCGTCATGGAATGGCTGCGGTCTTGGGGCCTAAAGTGGGTCCGGGGACCGATGAACTTTTCGACGAACGAGGAGTGCGGTCTTCTCGTCGAGGGCTTTGACCGTCCACCGGCCGTCCTGATGCCTTACAACCCGCCTTACTACGCCGAGCTCCTGGAGGCGCTGGGCTTCCGCAAGGCCAAAGACCTCTGGGCCTGGGAGGTCGATAAGACGACCATCCGGATGGATGAGGTCGTGGCCATGAGCGAGCGGATTGCTCAAAAGTGGGGTCCCCGGCTGACGGTCCGGACGCTTCAGCTCCGGCGACTCGAGGAAGAGGCTGACGTCCTCCGGAGCATTTACAACGACGCCTGGTGTCGGAATTGGGGCTTTATCCCCATGCTCCACCGGGAGTTCGTGGCGATCGCTCGGGACTTGAGGCCCATCGCTGACCCGGACCTGGCCCTGGTGGCCGAGTGGGACAGCCGGCCGGTCGCCTTCACCATCGGGATTCCCGACATCCACGAGGTCCTACGGCGGATTCCCGACGGCCGCCTCTTACCCTTTGGATGGTGGACGCTCCTCCGGGGCCTCCGGCAGATTCGAGGCTTCCGGGTCATCACCTTGGGCGTCCGGTCCGACTTCCGTTATCGAGGGATCGAAATTTTGTTATACGCCGAGCTGTATCAGCGGGCCGCCCGCAAGGGCTATACCCACGCCGAGTTTTCCTGGATCCTGGAGGACAACGACTCGATGAACCGTCCCCTCGAGCGGATCGGGGCCCAGCGGACCAAAGTCTATCGCATCTACGAACGGCCCATCGAGGCCTAAGGTCCCTGGCCCAAGGCCATCTCCTTCACTGGCCCCTGAGATACTCATTCAAGAATTGTTCCCGAAGCCGAATTTGGACGCGCGGGTCATTTAAAAGAACGTCCTCGAGTCCCGCATCCGTAGTCACCAACACGTCGGCGTGAGCTCCAAAATACGTCTCGATTCAATACCGGTCGTCTTCAGGCACCCGATCCTGAAGGTCTGGAGGTATAGGTGGGATCTCCTCTTGATTCAAAAGCCATGCCTTGTTGTTATCTCCCAGAATTTT
>JANXAA010000479.1 GCA_025061865.1 Acidobacteriota bacterium
GATCCGATTTTTGGCTGTCGATGCCGTCGAGAAGGCCCGTTCGGGTCATCCGGGGGCGCCCTTAGGAGCGGCTCCGATGGCCTATGTCCTGTGGGACCGCCTCTTGCGGCACAATCCGGCAAACCCCTTGTGGCCGAACCGAGACCGTTTTGTTCTCTCGATGGGACACGCCTCGATGCTCCTGTATGCCCTGCTGTACCTGACGGGGTACTCCCTGTCGATAGAGGAGATCCAGAACTTTCGGCAGTGGGGGAGCCGGACGCCGGGCCATCCCGAGCGAGACCCGGTGGCCGGGATCGAGACGACGACAGGCCCCCTCGGGCAAGGATTTGGTAACGCCGTCGGCATGGCCATCGCCGAGGCATTTTTGGCTCAGCGGTACAACCGGCCGGGCTTTCCCGTCGTCGACCACTACACATACGTGATGGCCAGCGACGGCGATATGATGGAAGGCGTCAGTCACGAGGCCGCCTCCCTGGCCGGTCACCTACGCCTGGGGAAGCTCATCGTCCTTTACGACGACAACCGCGTGACCATCGACGGGTCGACGGACTTGGCCTTCAGCGAGGACGTAGCCCTGCGCTTTCAGGCTTACGGATGGCACGTCCAACGGGTCGCCGACGGCAATGACCTGGGGGCTATCGAGAAGGCTCTCCACCGGGCTCGGACTGAGACGGAGCGACCGAGCCTAATTATTGTTCGGACGCATATCGGCTACGGCAGTCCCTACCAGGACTCCGAGCGGGCCCACGGTGAGCCCCTCGGCCCGGAGGCCGTCCGGGCCACGAAGGAGCGGCTCGGGTGGCCCCTCGAGCCGGCCTTTTATGTCCCTTCGGCAGCGCTGGCCCATATGCGCCGGGCCGTCGAGCGGGGTCGGGTATGGGAAACAGAATGGCGGCGCACTTATGAAGCCTGGGCCCGAGCCTATCCGGACTTGGCGGAAGAATGGGAAATGGCCCACCAGCGCCGGCTCCCCGAGGGTTGGGACACCGACTTGCCCCGGTTCTATCCGACCGAGGCCGGCGTCGCCACGCGGGACGCCTCCAGCGAGTTTCTCAACACGGTCGCCCGGCGGATTCCTTACCTCATCGGGGGATCGGCTGACCTCAGCCATTCCAGCAAGACTTACCTGAAAGGTCTAGGGGATTTCCTGGCAGGCCGCTACGCGGGTCGGAACATCCACTTCGGCGTGCGGGAGCACGCCATGGGAACGATCCTGACGGGGATGGTCCTCCACGGGGGTCTGATCGTATACGGGGGGACGTTTCTCATCTTCAGCGACTACATGCGACCGACCCTCCGGCTGGCGGCTATGATGCGGGTCCCCGTCATCTACGTGTTTACCCACGACAGCATCGGCCTCGGGGAAGACGGACCCACCCATCAGCCTGTCGAGCATCTGCCCTCCTTGCGGGCAATTCCCCACATGACGGTCCTCCGGCCTGCAGACGCCAACGAGACGGTCGCTGCCTGGTACTGGACCCTCCAGTACCGAGAAGGCCCGGTCGCCTTGGTCCTGACCCGTCAGAAG
>JANXAA010000047.1 GCA_025061865.1 Acidobacteriota bacterium
CTTCTAAGATGCGATAGGCGATGTGAGCGTGCCCCAATTCGTCCTGGATGATAGCCATCAGGGAAATGTAAGCGTTCACCGAGGGCGCCTTCTGCGCCGCATGGTAGTAAGCCGGGGCGCTGAGAAGCTCCGTATCGCCAGAGACGACCAGCGTGACCCGGAGGGCTTCCCGATACGTCTCGCTCATCTCGTCGACCGACTCGATAAGGCCACCTTGCCGGATGCGCTCCAGGACTTCAGCGTCCGTCACCATGCCGGACCTCCACAAAGGGTCTCAGGTCTCGGATGCCACCCTCGATGTCGAGGCTTGGGTGCCGGTTTCCCAGGGGTCAGAAGTCAGGGGTCTGAGAACCGAACACCTAGCCCCTATCACCCGATTTACCATTGTACCCGAATCGGAAGTGTGAGTCACACCCCTTGATCCGGACCCGTCCCCCATACGGCCCTGGAAAATCTGTCCAGGCGAGTCGGAATGGGTCGTCATTCAGAGGACAGACGGAGGATTTGAAGGACCCCATGGAGGTCCTGCTGAAGGCGGGTGTCCGAAGGGAGGTTTTCTTCGATCTTATGGATGGCGTACATGACGGTCGTATGGTGCTTACCCCCGAAGGCCTGGCCGATTTCATTGAGGGAAGCCTCTAGGTGGTGCCGGGCCAGGTACATGGCGATCTGGCGGGGGTACACGACCTGAGGCCGATTCGTCCGGGATACGATCTCCTCGGGGGATAGCTTGAAATAAGTCGCAACAGCGCGGATGACGTCCTGAATCGAGATCCGCGTCGAGGTCGGACCCGAAGCCGGTCCCGACGCCACGCGACTCAGGGATTCCAGAAGCGGCGTGATCGCCTCTCGAGCCAGTTCGATAGAAAGAGGCTGGCTCTTCATCGAGGCTAAGAATACCAGACGCCGGAGGGCTCCCTCTAGGGTCCGGACGTTATCGATGACCCGCTCGGCGATAAACAGGGCCACATCATCGGGAACATGCACGCCTATCAGCATGGCCTTCTTGTGGAGGATGGCAATCCGAGTCTCCAGTTCGGGCGGCTGAATGTCGGCGACCAGCCCCCAGGAGAAACGGGAAACCAGCCGTCCTTCTAAGTGGGCCAAGGCCTGCGGGGGTTGGTCTGCCGTCAGCACGATTTGCTTCTGCGCCTGGTACAGGATGTTGAAAATGGAAAAGACCTCTTCCTGGGTCCGTTCCTTACCCGCCAACGTGTGGACGTCGTCCAGGAGGAGGACGTCGGCCGCCCGATAGTACTGGCGGAGGTCGTGCACGTTCCCCCGCTGGTAGGCCTCGACTAATTGATTCATCAGAGCGTCGCACGATACATAGATGACCCGCAAGTCCGGACGGTTCTGGGTCGTGCGATTGCCGATGGCATGAAGCAGATGGGTCTTGCCTAAGCCGACGCCCCCATAGATAAAGAGGGGATTGTATACATGACCCGGGTGGTCGGCCACGGCCGTCGAGGCGGCATGGGCCGCCTGATTGCTGGCACCTACGACAAAGTTCTCAAAGGTGTAAATGGGATTGAGGCCCCCGTCGGTCGTCATCTCTCGGGCGTGAGCCCTTTCTAGCTCCTCATGGGTCAGGAACTCCAGCTCCTTGGCCGGGAGGTGGGCTTCTTGAATACAGGCCTGAATGTCCTGAGCGTACGACCGCTGGATGACTTCTCGGAAAAACTTACTGGGGATGAGGACCTGGACGCGGCGGTCGTCTTCATAGAACTGGACTGTCGGTCGGAACCAACTGTTATAGGACTGCGGGCGAAGGCGCCGTTGGAGACCCTGCAGAATCTTGACCCAGTACATCCAAGCCTCCGTGGAAAAGCCCCTGCGTCGGAAGAAGGCGGCGGCGTTCCCTCCCCAGGCCCGGTATGCCTTTCATCTTACCCAAGGGACCCGGCCGGACAAAACCGAATAAATTAGCAAATTATAAATTGATATTTGTAAAAAGAAAGAACAGACGTGCTAGACAAAAAGGACTATTTTTTAACAGTCTTTTCTAGATAAATATTAATATCGGGCCCGAAGGCCCATTAGACTCCCGACGGCGAATCCGTCCCCCCTCGACGCTGCATCTCACCAGGACGGTGTAGTCCGTGAGCATGGCGTCCGACCGACCTCCTCCAAGGGTGATCACTTTTCATCGCGTATCGGGACGTCCTCCGATCCCCTCGAGACCCTCTTCCAGGCCGGCGGAAAGCCCTGGGGCGACCACCGGAGGATGGGGTGCCGCGCCGCCTCGACCTCGTCGAATCGCCGAAAGGCGCCCCTCTGGGGGGCCGAGCGGAGGACCTCCGGCTGTTCGGCCGCCTCTCGAGCGATTTGGGTCATAGCCTCGACGAATCGGTCCAGTTCCTCGAGGCTTTCTGTCTCGGTCGGCTCAATCATGAGGGCGCCCGGGACGATGAGGGGGAAGTACACGGTCGGCGGGTGGAGACCGTAGTCGATCAGCCGCTTGGCGATGTCCATCGTCGTCACGCCGGTGGGATTCTGACGCCGGTCGTTGAAGACGACCTCGTGCATGACCCTGCGGTCATAGGGGAGGTGGTAGTAAGGCTTTAATCGGGCCATGAGGTAGTTGGCGTTAAGGACGGCATGGACAGCGATATCTCGCAGGTGGTCTCGGCCCAAGGACAGGATGTACGCCAGGGCTCGGACGTGGACGCCGAAGTGGCCTTCAAAGGCCTTGACGCGACCGATGGACTTAGGGCTATCCCAGATGCGGCGGTAGCGGTCACCTTCCCGGGCGACCCGCGGCACGGGGAGGTAAGGAGCCAGATGCTCCCGGACACACACGGGTCCGCTTCCCGGGCCACCGCCGCCGTGGGGTGTGCTAAAGGTCTTATGGAGGTTCAGGTGGAGGACGTCGACGCCCATATCGCCGGGCCGGGCGATACCCAAGAAGGCGTTCATGTTGGCGCCGTCCATATACAGAAAGGCGCCCCCCTCGTGAAGGACGTCGGCGATTTCGAGGATGTCCTCCTCGAAGAGGCCCAGGGTGTTCGGGTTCGTGATCATCAGGGCGGCGACGTCCTGGCTCATCGCTGCCCGGAGGGTCGAAGGACTGAGCAAGCCCCGTTCGTCCGACTTGAGATGGACGACCTCGAACCCGCCGAGGGCAGCGCTGGCAGGGTTCGTCCCATGGGCCGAGTCGGGGACGAGGATTCGGGTCCGTTTTTCCCCCCGGTCCTCCAGGCATGCACGGATGAGGAGTAGGCCCGTGAGCTCCCCGTGAGCTCCGGCGGCCGGTTGGAGGGTCACTGCGTCCATACCCGTGATCTCGCTTAGGTAGCATTCCAGGTGCCATTGAATCGCTAGACACCCCTGGACGAACTCATCGGGCAGATACGGGTGGGCTTCCGTAAAAGCGGTCCATCGAGCGATGACCTCATTCAATCGAGGGTTGTACTTCATCGTACAGGAGCCAAGGGGGTAAATCCCGCGGTCGATGCAGTAATTCCACTGGGCCAAGCGATTAAAGTGGCGGACGACGTCGAATTCCGAGAGTTCCGGCAGGCCCTCGACCCGGTCTCGGCGCAAGTGATCCGGCACCAGGTCCTCGACGGGGGTCTCGGGGACGCCCATCGGGGGGAGGCTGTAGCCCACGCGACCGGGCTGGCTTCGTTCGAACAAGAGGGGTTCTTCCAGGGTGATATGCTGGGCCGTGCGATTCGAGTCCCGCATGTCATGCCTCAAGGGGTGAATGGCGAGTAGCGAACGGCAAGCAACCCATGATTCGATGGCTATTCGCTACTCGCCATCCGGACGAGTCGCTCGATCTCCTCCGGGGGATTCATCTCCGTGACGCACATCAGGAGGTCCTGGGCCAGCTCAGGATACCAGCGGTGCAGGGGTAGACCGGCCACGATGCCTTGAGCCAGCAGGTGTTCCCATATCCTCGGGGCCTTCGGATGGCGGACGACGAATTCGTTAAAAAAGGGGCCTCGGAAGGGGCGTTGCCATCCCTCGGCCTCCAGACGACGGGCCAGATAGTGCGCCCGTTGGGCGTTCAGGAGGGCCAGGCGGTGAAGGCCCTCGGGTCCTAAGAGGGCCAGATACACGGTCACGGCCAAGGCGCAGAGGGTCTGGTTGGTGCAAATATTACTAGTCGCCTTTTCCCGACGGATATGCTGTTCTCGGGCCGCTAAGGTTAGGACAAAGCCCCGCCGGCCATTTCGGTCGTAGGCCACACCGACCAAGCGGCCCGGGAGCCGCCGGACGTACTCCATCCGGGTCGCCATGAGGCCCACGTGGGGACCTCCGAACTGGACGGGCAGGCCGAGAGACTGGCCCTCACCGACGACGATGTCGAAGCCGAATGCACCGGGTGGCCTGAGAAAGCCCAGGCTGAGGGCCTCCGTGAAGCAGGCGACCCGGACAGCCGGATGGTCGCCCAGGGCGGCCCGGACGGCGGCCCAGTCCTCGACGATGCCCAGGGCGTTGGGGGACTGGACGACGACGGCGAACGTATCGTCCCGGAGGCAAGCCTGGAGGACGTCCAGGTCGATCTGACCCGTCTCAGGTTCCCAGGAGACGAGCTCGATGGAGACGTCGAAGTGACGGAGGTACGTGTGTACGACCTGCTGGTATTCTGGATGAACACTCCGGGCAACCAGGACGTGGCGGCCCTCTCGAATCCGGCGGGCCATCAGGACGGCCTCGGCGAGGGCCGTCGCCCCGTCGTACATGGAGGCGTTGGCGACCTCCATGCCCGTAAGCTGGCAAACCATCGTCTGAAATTCAAAGACGCCTTGCAGCGTCCCCTGGCTGACCTCAGGCTGATAGGGCGTATAGGCCGTAAAGAATTCGGGCTTCCGGACGACGTCCTCGACGACGGCCGGGATATAGTGACGGTACGCCCCGGCGCCCACGAAGGACGCAACCTCCGGGGGGACCCGGTTCATCGAGGCCCATCGGCGGAAGGTCTCTAAGACCTCGGCTTCGGACATGGCCGGCGGGAGGTCCAGGTCGACCTTCAAGCGAACGGCTTCTGGAATCGGCTGAAATAAGGCCTCGACTGAATCGACGCCGATGACTTCCAACATGCGTCGGATGTCTTCCGGCGCATGGGGTAGGTATCGCACGCTCATGACGACTGCTCGACGTAAGCTTCGTATTCCTGACCCGACATCAGACGGTCGAACTCAGAGGGGTCATGCACGCGAATTCGGATGAGCCAGCCCCGCTCGTGGGGCGATTGGTTGATAATCTCGGGATGGTTGACAACCTCTTGATTGACTTCGACGACCTCTCCACTCATAGGCATGTACAGGTCGGCGGCCGTCTTGATGCTCTCAACGGTCCCGAAGGCCTGGAGCTGGCGAAACGTCTGACCCACGGCGGGAAGTTCGATGTAAACGATGTCACCGAGTTGTTCCTGAGCGTAGTGGGTGATGCCGACCGTTCCGACGTCGCCCTGCAGATGAATCCATTCGTGTTCCCGGGTGTACCGGTAGGACTCGGGGTACTTCATGCCACGCGACTCCGTCGGTAGAAGGGTAGCGGCACGACGCGGGCCTCCCGGAGACTTTGGCGGATATCGACCCACAGGCGAGACGCCTCATAGGGCATTTGAATAAGAGCAAGGCCGATCGCCTTCTTGAGGTAGGGAGCAAAGGTTCCACTGGTAACTCGGCCGATCGGCTCGTGCCCTTCACCCAAGACCGAATAGCCCGACCGGGGAAGGCCGGCGTCGGTCATCTCGAAACCGACCAGACGCCTTCGCAGGCCCCCTCGCCAGACTTTCTCCAAGGCCGCTTTTCCGATGAAATCCGCCTTATCCATCTTGACGACCCCTGCCAGGCCGACCTCGAAGGGGTTCGTCTGCTCGTCCATGTCTTGGCCGTAAAGAAGCATGCCAGCTTCCAGACGGAGCGTATCCCGAGCGCCCAATCCGCAGGGACGGATCCCCCACCGCTGACCGGCCTCTAAGATGCGGTCCCATACCTGGCCAACTGCCTCGGCCGGACAAAAGACTTCGAAGCCGTCTTCACCCGTGTAACCCGTCCGACTACAGAGAACGGGGATGTCGTCCAAGCGAGTTTCCACGAAGTGATAGTAAGGGACGGCCTGTAGGTCGACAGGGACCAAGGCACCAAGCACGTCGACGGCTCGGGGACCCTGGACGGCCAGGAGGGCCGTCTCAGCACTACAATCCGTGACCTCTACAGAGGCCGGCGCATGAGCCCGGAGCCAAGCGTAGTCACGGTCGGTCGTCGCCGCGTTGACGACAGCCAGCCATCCGTCCTGGGACAGGCGGTACAGGACGAGGTCGTCCAAGATGCCGCCCTCATCGTTCAGCATAAGGTTGTACTGAGCCCGGCCAGGTCCCATCGCCTGGGTCCGGTTCGTAAACACCCGGTCCACAAAGGACGGGCTCCCAGGGCCCCGAAAGCGAATCTTCCCCATGTGGCTGACGTCGAAGACGCCGACGGCCGTGCGGACGACTATGTGCTCTTCGATGATGCCCATATAATGGACCGGCATTTCGAAACCGGCGAAGGACGTCATCCGAGCGCCCATCCGCCGATGGGTCTCATATAGGGCGGTCCGTCGGAGGGTGACCCCAGATTGCATAGGTATGAGTCCATACGAAAAGCCGGTAGAGCTACAGGATTTCAAGATACCATAGGCCTGTCGATCTTGTCAAAGCCTCAGATCGTACGGAGCTGCCTCATTTTGGGTGAATCGGGGAATGGGGGGCCCGGGATGTTTCAGGTGAATCTGGCTATCGCCTGGACCCGCCCGAAAGTCGTCTCGACCCCGCCCATGCGGACCTGCAGCCCCTCTGGCAGGCCAGGTACCCGTAGAGACGCCCGGCGAGATCCCTATTCCCCTTCGCCGGAGGCGAAATGGGAACATCCGTCTGGACATTGCATTGGAGGGGCATTGAAGCAGGATACGGGATGCAAGATGTTAGGATGGGAGGCCCTCAGCTCCAGGACCCTCTGGAAAAGGCTGGCGGGCTTCGCCTCGAGTCAAAGCATGCTTGGGTCACCCCCGGAGGTCTGTGGCCTTTCCCCGAGACGCGGGACTCTTTTCCGCATCCCATCGACCCCGCCCTGGCGAGCGGGGCTGGGACTTTTGGAGACCCCTCGGAAGGTCACTCCTCAGGTCATCCCTATCGCGACGGCCTTTATGGGTCGCCTCCACCTTCCAGGGGACTTCCCCTAGGCCCGAAGAAAACCCTCTTTTCAACCGGATTCCCGAAGGAAGACGAAGACTGCCAAATTGCCGAACCCCCGAATTGCCATTACAATAATGCTGCGTCACGACCTGCGGGACATAGATAGGGCTTAGAGGCGGGTGGGGGTCTTCGCCGTACTGTGGGTTCTGCCGATCCTTGTTTTCCCCATGCCCGACCGCCCTGAGAGAGGGACAGTTCGGGTGAGCAGGGGCATCCTATACACATTAAGTTAAGGGGGGCCCATCGTACTCAAGGCACTCCCATGCTGCCTCGTTCTGGAACGGGATGACACTGACGTGACGGGCGACTTTCCGGGGCTCTTAACTCTCATACGTATGGGTCGACCCGACGAGTTGTCCCGACCGCAGCCGGTCTCTTCTTCTCTGGGGATGAGAGGGACGGGGGATAGCGGAATTAAGCCTTGATGAAGCCTCAGGGCTCTGCTCATTCGGATTTGCTGTTAGGCCCTGGGGGCGGGGTATGGGTCCCTTTATCTATCCGACACCCCAAACATAAAATTTAATCTATTTTTCAGTTATTTATTTCCATCGAATTCGCTGAATCGACGATGGGGGTATGCCATGAATCTGATTTACCTTTCCATGACTTCTGGAGTCTTGGCCCTGGTCGTCGCCGCTCTCCTGGCCTTTCGGGTCACGCGGCAGGCGGCCCATAATCCCTCGGGCGAAGCCATCGCCGCTTCTCTTCCCCGCATGCGGGAGATTGCCCGGGCGATTCAGGAGGGCGCTTTGGCCTTCCTTCGACGCGAATACAGCGCCCTGATTCCCTTTGTCGTCTTGGTCACGGTCGTCCTGGCCGTCTTTATCAATCCTCGATCAGCCATCTGTTACGTGTCAGGCGCTCTCCTCTCGGCCGGGGCCGGCTTTTTGGGCATGAACATCGCCGTGCGGTCAAACTGGATTACGACGGCCAACGCTCTTCGGGGCCTGGACCCAGCCCTGCGCATCGCTTTCTCCGGGGGTGCCGTCATGGGCTTGACCGTGGTCGGCCTGGGGATCTTAGGGGTCGCTGCCCTGTACGCTCTTTTCCAGGACATCCAGGTCGTCACGGCCTTCGGGTTCGGTGCCTCCTCGATTGCCCTCTTTGCCCGTGTCGGAGGGGGCATTTACACGAAGGCGGCCGACGTCGGGGCCGACCTCGTCGGCAAGGTCGAGGCGGGCATCCCCGAAGACGATCCCCGCAACCCGGCCGTCATCGCGGACAACGTCGGTGACAACGTCGGCGACGTCGCCGGCATGGGCGCAGACCTCTTCGAGTCCTTCGTCGGGTCCATCATCGCGTCCATCGCCATCGCAGCCGGCGTCGCCACGGAACGCGGGTTTCGCGACCCTTATACCCTCTTGCCGCTTCTGATCGCGGCGGCCGGCGTCATCTCGTCGGTCATTGGTATCTTCTTCGTGCGAGTTCGCGAGGGCGCTGGATTTGCGGCCCTTCTCTGGGCCCTCCGGCGGGGGATCTTCGTGGCGTCGGCCCTGGTCGTCCTGCTCTCGTGGGCCATCGTCTGGGCCTTAGGGGTGAGCGTCTACGCCTTCTGGGCCATCGTGACGGGTCTTGGGGCAGGCATCGTCATCGGCCTGGCGACCGAGTACTTCACGTCGTATACCTATCGTCCGACGCGGTATATCGCCGAGCAATCCCAGACGGGACCGGCGACGACGATCCTCAGCGGCCTGGCCGTCGGAATGCAGAGCACCCTACTCCCGGTCTTGACGGTCTCGGCGGGCATCATCATCGCCTTCCTGATGGGAGAGCGCATCCAAGCAGGCTTTGGATTTTACGGCGTCGCCATCGCCGCCGTCGGGATGCTCTCGACGCTGGGCATTACCCTCTCGACCGATGCTTACGGACCCATCGCTGACAATGCCGGCGGGATCGCCGAACAGGCGCATCTGCCCCCTGAGGTCCGAGAGCGGACGGATGCCCTCGACTCCCTGGGGAACACGACGGCCGCTACGGGGAAGGGGTTTGCCATCGGGTCAGCGGCCCTGACGGCCCTGGCCCTCATGGCCGCCTATGCGCATACGGCTCAACTCTCGACTCTCAGCCTCCTAGACTATCGAGTCTTGACGGGTGTGATCGTCGGGGCCGTCCTGCCTTTTCTGTTCTCCTCCTATGCCCTCCGGGCCGTCGGCAAGGCGGCCTTTGCCGTCGTCCATGAGGTCCGTCGCCAGTTCCGGGAAATCCCGGGCATCATGGAGGGTACGGCTCGGCCCGACTATGCCCGGTGCGTCGACCTGGTGACCCGAGGTGCCCTTCGGGAGATGGTCATCCCCGGGACTATCGCCGTCTTGGCCCCACTTCTCGTCGGGTTCTTACTGGGTCGAGAGGCCATCGGGGGCCTGCTGGTCGGCTCCATTGCGACCGGCTTCCTTCTGGCCATTATGATGGCTAACGCCGGGGGCGCTTGGGACAACGCCAAGAAGTACATCGAGGCGGGTCACCTCGGCGGCAAGCGGTCGGACGCTCATCGGGCCAGCGTCATCGGGGATACCGTCGGAGACCCTTTTAAGGACACAGCCGGCCCCTCGATGAACATCCTGCTGAAGCTGATGGCCATCGTCTCGTTGGTCTTCACGCCCTTGTTCCAGCGCATTCCGCCCCTCCTCGGATGAAGAAGACCTTGCCTCGTGGAACCTCTTAGGAGCGCAAGCTCTGGCGGCTTACGGGCAGAAACTCTGGAGGACGTCCACGACACGTTGGACTTCGGCATCGGTCATCTCGGGAAAGAGGGGAACGCTCAGGACTTCCCGGGCCCAAGCGGTGGCTTGAGGAAATCGGTCCGGCGGGGTCTTTAAGAAGGCGAAGGCCGG
>JANXAA010000480.1 GCA_025061865.1 Acidobacteriota bacterium
GTCCCTCTCAGACGTCATGGCCGTCGTCGCCGAGTTTTTCTTCGAACCGCAAGGGAACGGCTATGGCCAAGCGGACTGGTTGATCGGGGAGGACATCTTCCGGGGCCCGCTGTTCTGTGGGAGTAGCCACCCGAGCGCTCGGGCATTTCGGTCATTCATCGACCCCGAGGGGGGCGGTTGCGGATATCAGCCTTCTCATTATGTGAATCGCTACCTGGGAGATGCTGATAACGGTGGGGTGCACATCAACTCGGGCATCCCGAACCATGCCTTCTACCTGCTGGCCACCGGCGGCCGCCATCGGCTTTCTGGAATCTCGGTTCCGTCCATCGGACGGGACCGGGCAGCGGCCATTTTCTATGTCGGCTTCACGCAGTGCCTGAGGCCGACGTCCGTCTTCCGGGATGCCCGCTACTGTACGGCGACGGTCGCCCGGCAACTCTATGGACCGGCGGAGGAAGCAGCCGTCCATACAGCGTGGGACGCCGTCGGCGTGCCCCGGTAGGGTCGGACTTCGGACTACAGACCGTGGACCTTGGAAGGGGAGGAAGTCATGCGACATCGTGTCCGGCGACTGATTCTGCACCCTGCATCCCGCATCTTGTACCTGGCCGCCTTGCCCCTCGTCGTGAGTCCCTCGGCGCAGGGGGCCGAACGCCGGCAAGTCGTCGTCAAGGTACCGCTGGCAAATCTGCGGGCCCAGCCGTCCTCGGTGGCCGCTATCGTCGTGCAAGTCCCCGAGGGTACCGTTTTGGAAGTCCTGGAGGACCGGGGACAGTGGCTGAAGGTCCAGTACCGGCATCCGGAGCGAGGCCCCTTACAAGGTTATATAGCCGCCCGCCTCGTCGAACCGGTGCTGCCCGCCGCCCCGCTGCCCCCCAAGCCGCCCGAAAGGCCGGCCGAGAGGCCGCCTCCCCCCCCGACTCCGCCGCTCAAGCCGACACCTCCATCTCCTCCGACTCGCCGACCTCCATCGGAGCGGTACTGGGAATTCAGAGTCCTTGCAGGTCTGAACCCCGGCGTCGCCGACGGCTATGACCAGACGGTCACGGACCAACTGTTCATCTATTTTGAACCGGCCCCTCTGAACGGCCGCTATCGGGCCGAGCTAGCGCCCATCGTCGGCCTCGGCGTCGAGTATCGCTGGAAGCCTCGCCTCGGGGTCGGCTTGGAGGGCGACTTCATGCTGGGCCGAACATCCGCCGATCTGACGGTCCAGGTCCCTCATCCCCTGTACTTCGGGATTCAGCGGGGAACCACTGCGAACGACGTCGGGGACTTTAGCTACCGGAAGTTGGGCGGAACCCTTTACATGGCCTATTATCCGAGCGAGCCCTCGGCGAGCTTGAGGTTCTCGGTCCTGGCCGGCGCAGCCGTCCACGTCATGCAGTTCGAGTCGATTACCGGCCTCGAAATTCAGGAATCGGCCTATCCTTACGACGACCCCCCGAGTGTGACCGGCGTGACTCAGGCGTCGAAGTCGGGACTCGTCTTTGGGGGCTTTATTGGCCTGGG
>JANXAA010000481.1 GCA_025061865.1 Acidobacteriota bacterium
TTCCCGGAGAAAGGCATCGGCCAGCTCGTCGAGCTCATAGACGGGAAGGCCCGGCTGGACGGCAGACCCCAAGAGGCGCAAGAGTTGTCCGGTCAGCCGACCGGCTTCCCGAAGCCGGCGAAGTTCTTCCGGGGTCTTAAGGGTAATCCGCCCCGTCCGTCGACTCAGCCAGTGCCGTGCCCACTGGACGAAGTGATCCATACCTCCGACCCTGTCGGACATTCCCTTCCCAGAATCGTTCAGTCCGTGAAGATACGGATGAGTGAAATTCAGACCGATAGGCAGGTCGGCAGGTGGGCAGGTAATCGTAATGCCGGTCTACCCCAGCCCCGCCTCCAGGGGTCGGTAGGGTACGGTACCGCTACGCTCCGACTCCCCGTACCCAAGAGACTTAACACTTTATCCATGAGTCAACCATGAACGGACGTATCCAGCCAGGCATTCAAAAATTTGGTCCTCCGGTTGGTCGGCGTCGAGTCGGACGAGCCGACCCCGAGTCTCGTAGTACTGCACTAGGGGGGCTGTCTGCTCCCAGTAAACTTGAAAGCGTTTCTGGATGATCGCTTCCGTGTCGTCAGCCCGTTGAATCAAGGGCGTCGCGCAGACCTCACAGCGTCCGTCGGGCGGGACACGGTCCACGTTATAAATTCGCTCGCATCGAGGGCATATGCGCCGGCCCGCCAGGCGTCGGACCGCCACCGTCTCCGGGAGGTCCAACAAGACACACCACAGCCGCTCCATCTGCCCGCGGCGGGTCAGGTAGTCCTCTAATTGGTCGGCCTGGGCGAGACTCCGGGGATACCCGTCTAAGACGACGCCCTCGTAAGTCTCAGCGGCCCGATCGAGGTAATGAGAGACGACCTCCCAGACCGTCGCATCGTCGACGAGGCGGCCGGCCTCGAGGACCGACCGGACTCGCGCCGCTAGGGGATGGGCTTCCTGAGCGATCCGGCGGAGCAGGTCCCCCGTGGCGACTCGGAACAGGCCGAGGCCCGCACAGAGACGATGGGTCTGCGTACCTTTGCCGGCCCCCGGCGGACCCAGCAGGACGAGGTACAGCCGCATGAGCACTCCCGCTTCGGCCGTTCGGGTATACGCCCGCAACGGTTCTCTTCCCGAATTCCCGGCCTGCCGAACTGCCGTTTAAAAATACCGTCGGCCTCGGATCCGGCCCCGTTTGAGGAGACCCTCGTAGTGGCGCATCGTCAACTGGGCCTCCATCTGTTGAAGTGTATCCAAGGCCACGCCGATGACGATCAAGAGGGACGTCCCGCCGAAGTAGAAGGGTACGTTCAGACCATTTTTAATAAAGTTGGGCAAGAAGTTGTCAAAGAACACGCCTACAGCCCCCGGTAGATGATGGAGATGGATGCCCGTGATGAGGATCTCCGGCAGGATAGCGATGATCACCAGGTAGACGGCCCCGACCAGGGTCAATCGCGACAGGACCTGATCGATGTACTCGGCCGTCGGCCGTCCCGGCCGGACGCCCGGGATAAAGGCCCCA
>JANXAA010000482.1 GCA_025061865.1 Acidobacteriota bacterium
GGCCGACGTCCTGTTTTTTTTATAAAATTTCATTTATATCAATTAATATGATGCCTTGACCAGCGACGATGGGAGTTCTCTCTTGCCTTTCAGACGTCGTGAAGAAGCCAGTCTTACCCCCCATGCCTCTCTCCCGAGGGAGGAGCCGGGTGTGGGACAACAGAACCGTCCCACCCAGGCGACGGCTTCTGGCCAGACGTCGGCACGAATCCTTGTCCACACAAAAGGAGTTGGGGAGATGTTTGCCCGTTTCCAATCCCTTGGACATGGCGCCCTCTTGGCTTGGGTCGTAGGCCTGGTCGGGTCCCCCCTTGTCACGGCTACGGACCAGCGGCCGACTCCAAAGCGATGGACCGCCCCGCCGGCCTATCAACGGGCCATCCAGGCCGTTCAAGACCAGCGATGGCAGGAGGCCATCGGGCATGTGGAGGAAAGCCTCCTGCAGGCGCCGCCTCGGCCGGGCGACGCCCAGCAAGCCGCCGCCGGGTACGTCCCGTACCTGTACATGGCTTACGCCTATGCCCGCCTGGGTCGGACGGATGCAGCAGAAGCGTTCTACCGGCTGGCCCAGCGGTTCGGCGGCTACGAACGTCAACCGGAACTCCAAGCCTATGCTACGTTCATCGAGCAGTCCCTCAAGCGACCGTCGGAGACTCCGGAAAACAGCTCGGCGCCGTCGATTTTTTACAAAGACCCAGAAACGCATCAGGCCTCGATGGTCTGCGAAGTCGCTCCAGCCCGGGACCCCTACAACCTGCCGTGGTACTTCCACTACGCTTTAGGCAAGGAACTCTTCGAGCGGGGTCAGTATCAGGAGGCCCTTCGGAGTCTCCGGCGGGCCCTGCTGTTGAATCCCCGCCCCGAAGCTCAGGCCCGGACCTACGGCATGTGGCACACCGAATACCGGCCCTACTATTACATGACGCAGGCCTTCTTGAAACTGGGCCAGCGGGATTGTGCGGCCCAGATGGCTCGGGAGTCCCTCCGATTTCGGGAGATCGACCCGACGGACGGCCTCTACCCCGAATGGCAACAGGTCCTCCGGTCCCTGGGCGTGGAACGGTAGTCCAGCCTTCTACAGCCGAACACACGTCCTTCGAACAGATGCACTTCGCTAACGTGGCGCTGGATATTGCGTGTAAGTGACCTGCTGAGGGCCACCCGCCTCCCGGGCGAGGTGCACAGCCCGCGCGGAGAGAACGTCGCCGCGCGATTCTTCGACGCGGACTGTGACGGAATGACCTTTCACATTCGTCCGGCGTTCCTCCTGGGCGACTCCGATGCGTGGAAGAGGCTCCAACGCGCGCTTCGGGCGCAGATAGACCCGACGGCGTTTGAGTAAATGCACGGCACGTTTTCGTCGCCCTTTGCGCCGGGCAAGCATCGGCGCACTTGCGGTGAAGGCGATTAATTTTCGGAGGCGCGAGGGGTAAGGGTCAGGCTACTTGGAGGCCTGTGAGGATCAGGAGGAACGAAATGCAACGGGCCGGGGTTGT
>JANXAA010000483.1 GCA_025061865.1 Acidobacteriota bacterium
GGGCCCGGGTCTCGGAGCACCCACTCGTCCAGGGGCTGGCCATTCAAGGTCAGGGTTATCCGCTGGGGCGCGTCCTTGAAGGCATCCCGATTGGAGTCCAATTCGATGTAAAGACGGGCATTTTCCCTCGGGTTCAGGAGCTGGGCGACGGCCCAGCGGGTCGTCCACCGCCACCGCTGCACCGGGTCCGCCGGATTGGCCTCCAGATCGTACCAGCCCTCGACATAACGGGTCAAGGGCTGGAGGGGTGGAGGCAGAATTTCGACCTCGCCGACTTGATAAGCCCGGCGACTCGTCTCCTTAGGCCCTTGCAAGGGGATACGGGGATGGGTCCCTGAGACGTCGTAGATCCCCAGGACGACCCGATACGTCCCGGGGTATAGATAATCCGGGATAAATACGACCCGGCGGTACTCGATGGCCTCGCCGGTTTTCCAGTCGCGGGTCGACTTCGGCGGCCGGTGGTCGGCCGTAAAAGACAGGGTATCCAGTGGGTCGATGAAGTGAACGAATACGTAGCCGTCGTAAGGAATCCCTCGAAAGTCAGGAAGCGTCTCGAAGCGGTACTGCATTTCCAGGACCTGACCCGGCAGGACCTGAGCGTGACTGAGTCGCACCTGGACGGACACAGCCGGTCGTTCTCGCCGGCAGGCCGGTGCCATGAGGGCGATCCCCGTGATGCTTGAACCGACCGAGAGTATCCACAGCACGCCCTTCATACCGATGCGCATGGATAACCTCCCATAAGGCCCAAAGAGTGGTGAGGGACACGTTATTTAGGCAGATGGGCAGGCGGGGAGATAGGCTGGTAGCCTTTTGTGAATAGGACGGTTCGAGAAAAGGGCGTTGTTTCAACGAGACGTTATGCCGTCACGGCAGGGACGAGGCGTGCCTCTTCCCTATACATCGTGCCCCCCAGGGCAGTGGAAGAGGCCGTCCGAGGCCATTCTCCGGGTCCAACGAGGGCGTTTAAGGAATAGAAATCCGCCAGTCGCTTTCAATGCCATCTTTCCCTTTGAGGCTGGCGATATTCGCTAGTTCGGACGGGTCTGGCTCGGTCACCGACAGCCAAGCGTCCAAAATCTCTCGGGTGACCTCGGCAGTTACCAAGCGCCCACTCATGGCCAGGACGTTGGCGTCATTCCAGAGGCGGGCCCCCTGGGCCGTCTTGGCGTCGTTGCAAAGGGCCGCTCGGATGCCTCGGATCTTGTTCGCGGCTATGGAGACGCCTGTGCCCGTATAGCAGACGACGACTCCAAAGGCGGCCTCGCCGCTGACGACTTTTCGGGCGACCCCCCATGCGACCTCAGGCCACGGCTCGACCTTACCGGTCACCAAGGCCCCCACCGGGATGACCGAGAAGCCTTTTTGGGAAAGGTATTCATAGGCCGCTTGAGCGGCCGGGTAGACGTCATCGGCCCCGACGACGACGGTCCTTGTCATTTCCGGCATTGTCCTACCTCCGACACAAAACCACTAACCCCGGACTATAG
>JANXAA010000484.1 GCA_025061865.1 Acidobacteriota bacterium
GTCCGATCATTGATCCCTCTGACCTTGGAGACGCCCGAGGGGTCGGTCGTCGGGTGGGTGAGCCCCCCGGACGCGGGCGGATTCCGGGCGGACGGAGTGCACGTATTCGTAAACGGCCGGGTCGTCCGGGACCGTTTCCTCTTACAGACTTTCCGAGAGGGCTGGCAGAAGTACGGGGCCCGCCGGCCCTATCCCCTACTGGTCGCCTTTCTGAGGTGGCCGCCCGAGGCGATGGACGTCAACGTGCATCCGACGAAGATGGAAGTCCGCTTCCGGGAGCCCGGGCGGGTCCAGGAACTCGTCTGGACAGCTCTGGACCAGGCGCTCCGGGCCTGTCGACCCATTCCGCAGTGGGCCCCGCCGGCCGAGTCGTTCCGCCGGATCGCCCTGCCCGAGACGGGCCCGGCAGGAATGAAAGATTTTGCACCCTTACGACCCGCAGGGCCCGTCGGTCCGCCGCCATCCGTCCCCCAGGTGCCACCCGGCATCGGCAGGTCAGAGATGCCGGCGCCCGTCGGCCCAGCCGGTCGGGCGCTCATCGGCCAATGGGCCCGGTGTTACTTAGTCGTCCTGGAGGCCGAGGCGATCCTCTTGCTGGACCAGCACCTCGTCCACGAGCGGTACCTGTATGAGCAGTGGACGGCCTTGCCCCAAGCTCTGCCGACGCAAACCCTCTTGATGCCCATCCCCGTCGAGGTCGGGATGGCCGACGCTGCCTTCCTGACGGGCCATGCGGCTGAACTCCGGCGCCTGGGCTGGCAGTTAGAACCCTTCGGTCCAGGGGCCGTGATCGTACAAGCCATTCCCCTCGGCGTCCCGGCTGACCGGGTTCCCCAGGTCGTCCTTCAGCTCCGCTCGATCTTGGAGGCGGTGTCGCCGGACCTGGTCGCCGGATGGGATGATCTGCTAAAGACGATGGCCTGTAAGGCGGCTATCAAGATGGGGATGGAGTTGTCACCGGACCGGCGGGCGGCCCTGTTCGAGATGTGGCAGGTCCTGAAAGTACCCCAGGTATGTCCGCACGGGCGCCGGATGGCGCTCCGGATCCCCCTGACGAGGGTGCATCGCTTGTTCGGCCGGTCTTGGTCTGGGGAGTCCGTTCCATGATCGTGTCGGTCGGTACGCTGTTGACAGTCCTGGCCCTGGCGGGCTTCATCGGGCTATCGTTCTTTTTCTCAGTGACCGAGACGGCCCTACTGGCGTGCAACCGTCATCGGATGCGACATATGGCTGATCAGGGCCGCTGGCAAGCCCGGCTGGTCTTGGAGCTTTTAGACCAACCGGAGCACTTGCTGAGTGTCGTCCAGATCAGCGATAGGGTCGTGGACGCCGCCTTTGCGGCCCTGACGACCTACTGGATGGTCCGGCACTTCGGTGAGCAGGGCGAGGTCGTCCTGTATGCGACGGGCCTCATTGCCCTGGTGACGCTCTTCGTGGGGGAGATCCTCCCTAAGACGTTGGGGGCCTACTATCCGGACCGGATGGCCCTATG
>JANXAA010000485.1:0-1238 GCA_025061865.1 Acidobacteriota bacterium
GAGGAACTCGGGGCGTTCGTCGGGTCCGACGACCCGGCCAAGCCAAGTCGGTGGGACCCGTTGAGGGTTCAGGCCCACGATGATGAAAGCAATTCCATACCGCCCCCACTGGCGGGCCAGGGCTGTCGTCGGCTGGCCCCAGAGGGGTTCGAGGAGCGACTTGCTAGCCCAGGTGCAGATTTCTTCCCACCAGACCCGATGGGGGTCCAAAAAGATATCGGCGGCGACCAAGACCTCGCCAGGGGCCGTGCGCAGGTAATCCACGAGGATCTCTCGCTCCCGGCCCCTCTCGAGGTGCACTTCGTCACATGGCAAGCCCAAGGCCTGCACGATCCCTGCCCGTAAGGCCGCGTTCTCCGTATGGGGCGAAGGCTCCGGGAGGGTCGTGTAGAGATGGAGGAGTCGGACGACCCGTACCGTCCGACGGGTCTTTTCCAAGGCCAAGATACAGTCCTTTCCCCCTGAAAATAGAAGGACACCCCTCTGCATGCATTCGCCTCGGCCATCCAGTTCACGCCAGTCCCGATGCGGCAGACGGGGCACCGTCGGGATATTCTACGACCACGTCGGGGGTCGCTACGCGCGGGATGGCCTGCACGAAGAAGCGAGCGCCGTCGAGATTCAGGTCCAGTAGGCGGACTTCTCGAAGGGACTGGGCTTCCCGAGCCAAGAAGTCCAGGACCGTCCGGAGGATCACCTGACAGCCGCGGTCCTTCGGAAAGCCGAAAATGCCCGTCGAGATCGGCGGGAAGGCGACAGACCGACACGTCAGACGTTCGGCTTCTCGCAGGGCACTCCAGACGGCCCAGCGGAGCTTCTCGTCGGCCTGGGGCTCCCCACCGCGGGGCCCGACGGCGTGGATGACCCACCGGGCTGGAAGACGACCGGCCGTCGTGGCCGCGGCATTTCCTACGGGGACGTAGCCCCAGGCATCGCTCTCTCGCTGGATCTCCGGACCTCCTTTACGGAGGATGGCACCGGCAATCCCGCCGCCGTGTTGCAAGAATTCATTCGCTGCGTTGACGATAGCGTCCACGGCCTGCTCCGTGAGGTCGCCCACACCGACCCAGACCTTCCGTTCGCGGAACCTCAGGAGGGCCAGGGGCTGAAATTCCGTCATAGGAAGCCTCCCTCAGGGGATGCCGGATGCAAGATACAAGATGCGGGATGCAGGATGCAAGACGGGTACCGGGCCCCAGGGATTGGCGGATAGGTAGGTGAGCCAAACACCCCGTTAT
>JANXAA010000485.1:1248-1489 GCA_025061865.1 Acidobacteriota bacterium
GCGGGTTCCCAGAGACATCCCCGTCCCGCTCGTGGACACTTTGTTAAGATTTGACTGGATGTTATAAGCCCCTTATGGGCCTCGCCCCTGGGAGAAAAGGACGGGGTGCGGTGGGAGGCGGATGACCCGACCCGACACCCAGCCCCAGGCCTAACATCCAAAATCCACGGGGACAAAGGAATTTGGAGGGATGAACCATGAAGCATCTTTCAGCCAGTCTGTGCTCCTTTCGTCCCCCATC
>JANXAA010000486.1 GCA_025061865.1 Acidobacteriota bacterium
TCCCCGGGCCGGCAAAAAGCCGGCCCGTACGCTTCCCCGAAGCAAGAGATAGGAATCCAGCGCCATCCGGAGGGTCCAGGCCAGGGCCGCCCCTGGCAGGCCGAGGACCCGCACGCCGACGTACGCCAGGGGGACATACACGCATGCCTCCCCTAAATGATACAGGGCCGGGCGGTCCGGACGTCCCTTGGCCTGAAAGAGTGCAAAGACCGGCCAGTTGATGACGTTGATCCACAGGCCCACGGCCAGGACCTGGAGGGGGATCGTACCCCGTTCAGCGAACTCCCGGCCCATCCAGAACGTCAGCAGGGGCCGGGCAAAGACGACCATCAGGAGGATAGGCCAGGCCATGACGCCACTGATGATGCGCATACTTTGGAGGGTCAAGTCCCGCTGGGCGGCCTGGTCCCGCCGGGCGTCTGTCTCGCTCAAGGCTGGCAGGAGGGCCGTGCTGAAGCCCGTCGTCACGCTCCATAGCCGCGTGACCAATTGGTAGGGCACGACGTAATACGTCAGTTGGGCCATGCCGGCCCATCGGCCGATGAGGAGCTTCTCCGTATGCAAAAGGATGGGCTCGACCAAGTAGCTGACGGTGGACCAACCGCCGAAGCGGAGGAGCGACCGGGCTGTCGCCTCGTCCCATGTCGGTCGACGTAAGTCCGGGACCATCCGGAGGGCCATCCGGTAAAAGACCCCTAGGCTCACGACCTGCACGAGGAGGACCCAGGCGGCCATCCGCAGGAGGCCCCATCCGAGCTGAGCCATCCCGGCCAGGCCGACCGATTGGACAAACGTCAGGAGGGCGGTCCGACGGATGACTCGGTCCATCCGTTGAAGGGCTACCGGTACGGCCCGGAAAAGGCCGGTCATCAGCTCTAGTAGAAACCCGACGGCCCGAATCCAGAAGACCCATGCGGCGACCTGATACCATCCCGTCGGAATAGCAAAGGCATGCTGAAATAGCGGTCGCGTCAGGAGAATCAGGACGACCAAGCCGGCCAGACTCTGGAAGCCCAGAATCCACACGGCACTCCAGACGGTCTGACGGACACGGGCAGTGTCTCCACGGGTCATCCCCTGGCTTACGAAGCGGACGACGGCCAGCCGCAGACTCAGGTCGAGGAACGCAAAGTAGCTCAACAGGATGCTGATGAGGCCCCAGACGCCAAAGGCGGTCACCCCGACGCCGTGGACGATCCACGGCAGGGTGACGAACTGGACCAGGAAAGCAAAGACCTGGCCCCCGATATTCCACAGCGTATTCCAGAGGACCTGTTGAAGGGATGAGGCCGGTTCCATCGGTGTCCCGATCGGGGTAGAAAGGTCAGGTGCTGGGTGTCAAGCGTCGGGTGAAGAGAAGGCCCAGAGATAAGAGGGTAGGAAGGGAACTTGCCGCCTGTCCCATTGCCTTCTTTTCTCCCATTTTCTCAGGACCCCGACACCGACGTTCCTCTCAGGGGGCTGAACCGAGGTCGGCCTCGCCCGAGG
>JANXAA010000487.1 GCA_025061865.1 Acidobacteriota bacterium
CCTGGCATCAAGGCCATCGAGTGGGCCGAGCGTCTGGACGAGTACCCGGTCCCTGGCGCGGTCCTCATCCGTCTGGAAGTTCTGGGCGCCACGTCCCGACGGATTACGGTGAAGTGGGGAGATGGAGGGATAGGGGAGGTAGGTAGATTAGGTAAATAGGTAAGGAACGCGGCGCGCAGACCTCGGGCCTGTAAGAGGCATGCAGGATGGATCGAGTCAAGCCCTCGGGCCGGTCGGGGCGGGCACATGAGCACCCGTGGGTCGAACGCTTCGTCGAGTACCTCCGGGCCGAACGGGGCTACAGCGAGCACACCGTCGCGGCCTACGTGCACGACCTGCGTTTACTGCAGGCCTACGTCACTCACCACGGGGACGCCTGGGAGCGACTGAGCTATGCCGAGCTGGTGGGCTTCGCCGGTTGGCTCGCCGAGCAAGGGTATCGCCTGAGTTCGATGGGCCGGGTCCTGTCCGCCGTCCGGTCCTTCTTTCGATTCTTGACTGAGGTCCGGGTCTTGCCCGAGAATCCAGCCGCCTTCTTAGCTGTCCCGCCCCGGGACCGGCGTCTGCCAGAGGTCCTCAGCCCAGAGGACGTAGATCGGCTCTTACAGGCGATCCCGCTTCAAAATCCTGTCGGGTGTCGGGACCGGGCCATCGTCAGCCTGTTATATGCGACAGGCCTCCGGGTCTCCGAGCTGGTCCGTCTTCGACTCGACGACCTGGACTTGGCGGAAGGCCGTCTGCTGTGTCGGGGCAAGGGCGGACGGGTCCGTTGGCTCCCTATCGGGCGGGCGGCTCAAGTGGACCTGGAGAAGTATCTGACGACCGTCCGACCCCGATGGCGTCGCTCGGCCCAAGAGTCGGCCCTTTTCCTCAACCGGCGGGGACGGCCCCTCTCGAGGGTCGCCGTCTGGCAAAGGCTCCGGCACTGGGCTCGCCTCGCGGGTCTGCCTATGGCCGTATACCCCCATCGGGTCCGCCACACGTTTGCTACCCACTTGCTCCAACGGGGCGCCGACCTGCGGACCGTCCAAATCCTGTTGGGCCACGCTAGTATCGGGACGACTGAGGTCTACACCCACGTCCATCCTCAGCGCTTCCGAGCGGCACTCAATCGCCATCCCCTGGAATCCTGGCTCAGGCGTAAATCCCCCGCAGACGATACACTTCCTCGACCCGCTGAAGACCCAGCATGTAGGCCGCCGTCCGAAGACTGACTCGGTATTGGCCGGCCATCTGATAAACGTCCTGAAAGGCCTGTTCCAGGACCGTCTGGAGGCGGCTGTAGACCTCCGTCTCGGTCCAGTACAGGCCGGCCCGGTTCTGGACCCACTCGAAGTAAGAGACCGTGACGCCCCCAGCATTGGCGAGGATATCCGGCACGACGATGATCCCCTTGCGTTCCAGGACGGCGTCGGCCTCCAGGGTCGTCGGCCCATTGGCGCCCTCCAAGATGAAGCGAGCCCGGATACGGTCGGCATTCGAG
>JANXAA010000488.1 GCA_025061865.1 Acidobacteriota bacterium
GGCTGTATCTTATCCGTATTCCTTCCCAGGAGGCCCAGCGGGAGACCCCTTGCCGAGAGTCTGCGGGATCGGTGATGCGTTGGGAAGATTCGCTGGCTTGGGTGAGTCGGCAGAGACTTCTTCATCTTGTATCTTTGGAGGGGCAGGGGGTCGGATGAATTCAGCGGGCGCCACTGAGATACCCCTTAAAATCGGGAAATACTTCGTGAAACGTCTTCTCGGCCAGGGGGGCATGGGGCGGGTCTATCTTGCCCATGACCCCGTCATCGGCCGGGACGTGGCCATCAAAATCATTTATCCCCAATTGGCCACCGACCCAGAACTGACCCGGCGCTTCCTGCATGAAGCCCGCTCTGCCGGACGCCTGCATCACCCTAACATCGTCATTATCTACGAGTGCAGCGAAGAGAAGGGGGTCCCCTATATCGTCATGGAATACCTAGAGGGCCGGGATTTAAACAGTGTCATCAGCGCTCAGGAGCCGATGGCGCTAGACCAGAAGCTGGACATTATCCGCCAGGCCTGTGACGCCCTAGCGTATGCGCATCAGCAGAGCGTGGTCCATCGGGACATCAAGCCCTCCAATATTTTTATCTTGAAGAATAGTTTTGTAAAGATTATCGACTTTGGTCTCGCCAAGGCCGGGATGACGCAAATGACGCAGGTCGGAAAAGTCGTGGGCACCCCTTACTACATCGCCCCTGAGCGACTTTTGGGTCCTCAGGAAGCCCCTGACGCCCGGTCGGACCTTTTCTCACTGGGTGTGACGATGTACGAGCTTATCACGTATCGCCGTCCCTTCGACGGTGACGACCTGAACAGCATCTTGTTCAAGATCCTTCATCAAGACCCGCCTCCGATCCGGCAATTCGTCGAGATTCCGTATGCGGACGAGGTCCAGCAAGTTTTGGACAAGGCGTTGGCGAAGCAACCGGACCTTAGATTCCAGACGGCTTTAGAGATGAAACAAGCCGTCGAGGCCCTGCAGGAACGGGTTCATGGAGGTACCCCGGCGGTCGTTCGCAAGCCGGCGTCGGTGCTGATCTCGCCGACCTCCGTACCGGCGAGTCAGCCGAGTCCTGATCAAGGCATTGACCGAGAACCTACAAGACCCATCCGGGATCGTCGAGTCGCGTCTCCGGTGGAACGGCCCGTAGGTCCCGAGATGGTCCTCCAGTTGGGACATCGGGACTTTGTATGGGCCGTCGTTTTCTCACCAGACGGTCGGGTGTTAGCGAGCGGGGGCCGGGACCGGACGGTCCGTCTATGGGATGTCGAGAAGGGGGCGCTGGGGCGGGTCTTATTGGGGCACGAGGGGGAGGTGACGAGCGTGGCGTTTTCACCGGACGGTCGGGTGTTGGCGAGCGGGGGCCGGGACCGGGCCGTCCTGATGTGGGACGTTGAGAAGGGGGGGCTACGGCGGGACGTGCCGGGGCACGAGGGGGAGGTGACGAGCGTGTCGTTTTCAC
>JANXAA010000489.1 GCA_025061865.1 Acidobacteriota bacterium
AGAGACGGACGTCGAGCGAACGGCTGTCGGTCGACCCAAGACGGGCGTCCCGACGGGCTTGAGCGTCGTCCATCCCTACACGGGAGAAGTTCTGTCCCTATGGGTCAGCGATTATGTCCTGGCTTCTTACGGGACGGGCATCGTCATGGGCGTCCCGGCCCACGACGAACGGGACTTCGAGTTCGCCCGTCAGTACGGCCTGCCCGTTCGACCCGTCGTCCGCCCGGTCGACGGGCCCCTGGCCGACCCCGAGACGATGGAAGCCGCTTGGGTCGAGAAGGGTATTATGGAACACTCGGGTCCCTTCAGTGGCCTGCCCTCTGACGAGGGTATCCGTCGGATCCAGGAAGACCTCCGAGCCCGGGGCCTGGGCGGCCCGGCCGTCTCATACCGTCTGCGGGACTGGCTGATCAGCCGTCAGCGTTATTGGGGTGCCCCGATCCCCGTCGTCCACTGTCCCCGGTGTGGGATCGTGCCCGTCCCGGAAGATCAACTCCCGGTCTACCTCCCCGAGAACGTCCAGAAATTCTTGCCGACGGGCCGCTCCCCCCTAGAAGACGTCCCGGCCTTCATCGAAACGACGTGCCCTCGGTGCGTCGGTCCGGCCCGTCGGGACCCCGACACGATGGACACCTTCGTCGATTCGTCCTGGTACTTCCTGCGTTTCATCGACGCCTCCAACGACCGGGCGCCCTTCGACCCAGCGAAGGCCAACGCCTGGATGCCCGTCGACCAATACATCGGCGGGGCCGAGCATGCCACGAAACACCTCATTTATGCCCGCTTTATCACGAAGGTCCTCCACGACGGCGGTCTCCTGCAGTACGACGAACCCTTCGAACATCTGTTCACGCAAGGCCTCGTCCTCAAGCGTTTCTGGTGGTGCGGCCAGTGCGTGCGGCCTGTCGAGGAGACCGAGGCGCGAAAGGTCCACGAGGAGATGTATCTTCACACGGTCTGCGAGACGACCCTGGAGTCCCGTCTGGAGATGATGAGCAAGTCCCGGGGCAACGTCGTCCCCGTCGGACCCTTCGTCGAGAAGCACGGCGCTGATGTCGCGCGTATTGCCATCTTGTTTGCCGGTCCACCGGAGAAGGACTTCGAGTGGACAGACGCCATCGTCGAGGGCGCTCGCAACTTCTTGAACCGCATCTGGCGGCTCTTCTGGGAGACGCCGGCGGTGACGGCCCCGGCCGAGGTAGACCCGGCCACCCTGGACGGCGAGACCCGATCGTTTTACGTCCGTCTCCAGCAGATCGTGCGGGCCGTCCGAGAAGATGTGGCTCAGTTCCGGTTCAATACGGCTGTCGCTCAGCTTATGGCTTTCCTGAACGCCATGTACGAGTTTCCCGATCGGAGTCACCCGGTCTTCCGTCATGCCTGGCACATATACGCTCGACTCTTAGCACCCTTTGCGCCCCACCTGGCCGAGGAGCTGTGGCATCGGCTTGGGCACTCGACGACC
>JANXAA010000048.1 GCA_025061865.1 Acidobacteriota bacterium
CGTCTCGTTGCGACCGGACGGCAAGCTTCCCGCCTGCTTCCGACGAGACGGAACTTTATCGAGGTCGAGGCACCGGACAGTACTCGTAGGTCTCCTCCATCGGTTCAAGGGGCGGATGGGAGGGGACCGATCCTCGTACCATGGCGACTCGGCCCGTCCGAACCATCTCGATGATGCCATAGTCTTGCAGAAGCCGGACCAGAGCATCGACCTTGTCTTCGTCACCCGTGACCTCGACGATGACAGAAGTCGGGGCTACGTCGACGATCCGGGCCCGAAAGGCCCGGACGACCTCGGTGATGTGAGTTCGCCGGTCGGCATCCCACCGGACCTTGATGAGTGCCATCTCTCGAACGAGGGTGTCTTCGTTCGAGACGTCTCGGATGTCCAAGACGTCGACTAACTTACCCAACTGGTGAACGACCTGCTCGGCGTCGACCTCCCCGTCGACGACCAGGGTCATCCGGAGAAGCCCGGGAGTCTCCGAGCGGCCGACGACCAGGCTCTCGATGTCAAAGCTCCGCTGACGACACCGAGAGACGATGCGATTCAACGCTCCCGGTCGGTCCTCCAACTGGGCGATGACGATATGGCGGCGACGGCGATGCCTGTCCTTCATGACTCGACCTCCACGGCGGATGGTTTGGGAGCCAGAGCCTTGTATTCCTCGGGCAGGCCGATAGTCTCCTGGAGCGATGCCCCGGGCGGCACCATGGGGTAACAGTTCTCGTCCTGCTTAACCCGAAAGTCGATAAGGACCGGGCCCGTATGGCGGAGGGCTCGATCGATGACCGCCGGAACGTCTTCCCGCCGAACAGCCCGGAGGCCCAAGATGCCGTAAGCCTCGGCCAGCCGGACGAAGTCCGGGTTCCGAAGTCGGCTGGCGACCAGGTTCCCCCGATAGAAGAGTTGCTGCCACTGGCGGACCATTCCGTGATGACCGTTGTCGATGATGGCGAATTTAATGGGCAAACCGTTTTCGGCTACGGTCGCCAGTTCCTGACAGGTCATTTGAAAGCCCCCGTCCCCGCAGATGGCCCACACGAGGTCTCGGGGTCGAGCGACTTGAACGCCGATGGCGCCTGGGACCTCGTAGCCCATCGTCCCGAGGCCCCCCGACGTGATGAACGAGTTGGGATGACGGCCCCGGAAGAACTGAGCGGCCCACATTTGGTGCTGGCCCACACCGGTCACGAAGTAGGCGTCCCCGTCGGTCATCTCGTAAATCTTCTGGATGACGTACTGGGGTCGGACCGTCTCGGGTTCGTCGGGGTAGGCCAGCGAGGGGTGCTCCCGCTTGAGGGCCTCCAGACGGTCGAACCATGCCGGTCGTTCTTTATACCGAACCTCCCGGTTCAACCACTGGAGACACACGCGAGCGTCACCCAGCAAGGTGACAGTCGGCCGGACGTTTTTACCGACCTCTGCGGGGTCGACCTCGATGTGGATGACCCGGGCCCGGGGCGCGAAGTCTTTCAGCCGGCCCGTTACTCGGTCATCGAACCGCATCCCGACGGCGATGAGGAGATCGGCCTCCGAGATAGCCAAGTTGTTCCAGTGCATTCCATGCATGCCCGGCATCCCGAGGTACAAGGGATGGTCAGGTGGAAAGCTACTAATTCCCAGGAGGGTCGTGATGACTGGGACGTTCGCCCGCTCGGCCAACTCCCGAAGCTCGTCGTACGCTTGAGCGATGATGACGCCGTGGCCCGCCAAGATCAGGGGACGCTCGGATTCGGCGATAAGCCGGGCGGCTTGCTCGACGGCCCGGGCGTCTGGCTCGACGGGCGGGCGGTAGCCCCGCGGACGGGCGTCCTCCGGCCATTCGAACTCGGCCCGTTCCTGCTGGACGTCCCTGGGGATATCTATGAGGACGGGGCCGGGCCGACCCGCCCGGGCGATGAAGAAGGCCTCCCGCAGGGTCCTCGGGATGGCCCGGACGTCCCGGACGAGGTAGTTATGCTTGGTGATAGGGATCGTGATACCCGTGATGTCGGCTTCCTGGAAGCCATCCCGCCCGATGAGACCCCGGACGACCGAGCCCGTGATAGCGACGACAGGGACTGAATCCATCCAGGCATTGGCGATACCCGTCACCAGGTTCGTGGCGCCCGGCCCCGAGGTAGCGAAACACACGCCGACTCGGCCCGTCACCCGGGCATAGGCATCGGCTGCTAAGGCCGCCGCCTGCTCGTGCCGGACCAGGTAGTGCCGAATCCGGGGAAAGTAGCGGGGAAGCATGTCGTACAGGGGCAGGTTCGAGCCGCCCGGCAGTCCGAAGACGACCTCCACGCCTTCCCGGATAAGGCACTCCAGGATCATTTCGGCACCCGTCATCTGCATAGCCTTCCTCCCATTAGGGTCAGGGGCTACAAATATCCCGACCCCGCCTATTATCAGTGGCATACGGCCCCCAGGGCCGCCGAAGACACCAGTCGGGCGTACTTGGCCAGGGCGCCCTGCGTATACCGGGGTGGCGGCGGGGTCCAAGCCGCTCGACGGGCCGCCATCTCGTCGGGCGACAGCCGGACCTCCAAGCGCCGATTCGGCACGTCGATGCTGACCTCATCGCCGTCCCGGAGGAGGGCAATGGGCCCGCCGACAGCGGCCTCTGGCGATACATGGCCTACCATGAGACCACGGGTCGCACCCGAGAAACGTCCGTCTGTGATGAGGGCAACTTGCTCGCCCAAACCCTGGCCGACCAGAGCGGCCGTCACGGCCAACATCTCTCGCATACCAGGGCCTCCCTTCGGACCTTCGTAACGGATGACGACGACATCGCCGGGCCGGATCTCCCGGCGAGTGATAGCCTGAAAAGCCGCTTCCTCCGAGTCGAAAACCCGGGCTGGCCCCGTGTGAACCAGACGCCGGACGCCAGCCCGCTTGACGACACTCCCCTCCGGCGCCAGATTGCCCCATAAGACGCAGATCGTCCCCGTCGGGGCGATAGGATCCTCCAGCGTTCGGAGGACGTCCTGGGGCCGGTCGTCGAAGACACAGGCGGCCAGGTTCTCCCGGACGGTCCGGCCCGTAACTGTTAGGCAGTCCCCGTCCAGCAGACCTGCGTCCAGCAAGACCCTCATCAGACGGGGAACCCCGCCGACCCGATCCAAGTCGACCATGACGTAACGACCGCCGGGCCGCAAGTCGGCGATGTGGGGAGTGCACCGGCTGATGCGGTCGAAGTCTTCTAAAGACAGCTCGACACCCGCTTCTCGGGCGATGGCCAGTAGATGGAGGACGGCGTTGGTCGAACCCCCGATGGCCGCATCGACCGTAATAGCATTTAAAAAGGCTGACCGGGTTAGGATGTCCCGAGGCCGGAGTTCCATCTCAAGTAGTCGTAAGACGGCCTCGCCGCTCTGGCGAGCCACGTCATCCCGGCGGGGGTCCGGCGCTGGCGGGGTGGCGCTCCCCGGCAAGGCCAAGCCCAGGGCCTCCATAAGGACGGCCATCGTGTTGGCCGTGTACATGCCCGCACAGGAGCCCTCTGTCGGACAAGCGGCGCACTCCAGCTCGTAAAGGTCAGCCTCACTGAGCTGGCCGGCGGCGTACGCCCCGACGGCTTCAAAGACGTCCTGAATCGTCACGTCCCGACCCCGGAAATGACCGGGGAGAATCGTGCCGCCGTATACGAAGACCGATGGGACGTTCAACCGGGCCATGGCCATGGCCATCCCGGGCAGACTCTTGTCACAACCAGCGATTCCGACCAGGGCATCGTACTGATGCGCATGGACCATCAGTTCCACGCTGTCAGCGATGATTTCCCGGCTGACCAAAGAAGCTTTCATCCCCTCATGGCCCATAGCGATGGCGTCTGAGACGGCGATCGTCCCAAATATCCGAGGCGTCCCGCCAGCGGCTCGGACACCTGCCTGGACGGCCCGAGCGAGACGGTCCAGGTGTACGTTACAGGGCGTCGCCTCGTTCCAAGACGTGGCAATAGCGACGAAGGGCCGGTCGATGTCCGCGTCGGTCAGGCCCATCGCCCGGTACATCGCCCGGTGCGGTGCCCACTGGGGACCCCGCTTCACGGCGTCGCTTCGATAACGGCGATGCGAAGTGTCTCTCATCCCATGCCTCCCCTATCAGGTGCCGGGGCCCAAGCCCCGGGCACGGGTCCGGTAGCGGAGAGCCTGGGTCGTCAAAGATTGGGAAGTCCTACAGAACCTACGAATTTACAAGCCCTATGACGGCGTGCATTGCGTCCGATCGCCACTTATCACGACTTCACGGGGCTTGCGAAGGACCTCAGGTCGAGTCAGACCAAACGCCCCGCGGCTTACCGGGCAAACATAGTCGGAAGTCAAGTCATAGCCTGGGCTTCACTATCTCTCGCTTTCGCCGCCGGCCTGGAAGGGCATAGCCTCGGACTCTCGGACCCTAGGTTCTTTGCCCTCTACCCAAGGACCTACACCCGCCCCTTAGCCGTCCGAGTGCAATTCGACCTCGTGAGGATTAGAAACGAGAGGGACCCAAACGAAATAGGATGTGGTGATGATTGAGTGTGTGGCTCTCCCCCTACCCCCAGGGGGAGATCAGCAGCAGAGACAGCTGAAGCAGGGAGAGGACAGGTAGTATGACGACGCCCTTCTGCCCTACAGGCATGACTCCCGGCGGCCGAAGGACCGACCCCGTCGTCCACGGATGGCTAGTCATTTACTTGTCCACCCTATGCGGGGGAATTCAACCTCAAATTATACGCCACTTCCCCACTAAGTCAAGTCTGGGTAATTTTCAGGGGATGGGTAGGTCGGCGGAAGAAGATGGGCAATAGGTCAAAGCCTGAATCATTCCGGCGGCTGTCCATGCGCAGACACCGTCTCACCAATCTGTGACATCCCATCCGGACACGGTCGGTAATAGGCGGTAATCGAACAGCGGCACGTCTGGGACTTTGTGAAGTCACTCTGGGGTCTCATCCCTATCTGTCGACCTGCCCACTTGCCTATTTGCCTGAAACCCGAGAACGGATCCAGCGGGCTCGCCTTCGGAGGCGGTGCAGGCACGCCGCCGGGGACGGGCCGACCGCCCGCAGGGTACAAATCGGACGACCCTGGGAGATGCGCTCGCCCGGGTGGGGTACGTCTCGAGTCTCCCATCGGAGCCAGCTGCTTGTATCGCCGACCGTGACGTCTTCGGTGGCATAGAGGACTGCTTTACCGGCCGCCGGGACGCGCCGCTCGGCTTGCCAGAGGTCGAAGGTCGGCAGGTCTCCCGCGAAGGCCCGCACGTGGAAGTCGAAAGTCTGGTACCCGTAGACCATCTCTAAGGGCTCCAGCGAAGCGGGCGGCCGGGGATTCACCTCGATCGTCCAGAGGCGACCCTCCGACCACACGAAGTCGACGCCGTTGAGCCCCCGAAGTCCAAAGGCTTCGGTCAGGACCTTGGCCACGGCCTGGGCTTCGTCGATGAGGGCCGTCAGCTCGGCAGGCGCTAAGCGGGGCGGGACGAGGTTCCCGCAGTACCGGAAGTCCCGAGCCCCGAAAGCTCGTCGACCGACGAGTTGTTCGGTCACGCCGAGCAAGACGGCCCGGCGGCCGTCGGCGACGAAGACGGCCGAGCCGACCATGCCGGGACGGTACTCCTGCAGGATCATCCCCGCCGGGACGGTCCCGCCTGACCAGACCCGGACGGCATGGCCGCCGCCACTCCGTAGGGGCTTGAGGAGCCATCGGCGCCCTGGGTCTGGTCGATGCCCAGGACCTGCGGGCAGCGTTTCGGGAAAGAGTCGGCCGGCTGACCGTAGGACGTGGCCGAGACGGAATGGGTCCCGCACCTTCCGAAGGGTCGCCGGTGAGTTTCCCAGGAGACGCCGCCCCTGAGCCAAACGGGCGACCAAAGCCGGATGGTTCTCGAAGCTGGCGCCGTATACGACGGCCGAGTGATTTAACGTGGTGGCCAGGCGGACCAGGACCCTGGGGTCGTAAGGCTGGCCCGCGAAGTCCCGACGGAGCGACAAGCCTGGGCATAAGGCCCGCAGGTCGGCATCGCCGAAATAGTCCAGAGCAAATACGTCATACCCCGCCCGGACGGCCAGCTCAGCCAACAAACGGACGCTGTAACCGACGAGGAGAATCATAAGCAGTTCGGCAGGTAGGATGAGACCCCGAAGCCGCGCGTCGCCATCCGGTTCCTGTTCATCACCGACGGCGCCCGGACGGAACGTCACGGCCCAGCGAAGCGGCGTCCGAGCGTGGGCGGCCGCCGGGAGGACTTTGGTTTCAACCTACTCCCTATCTTCTCTGAGCAAAGCTACCTGCATCCACCGGATTTCTCGATCGGCCGACCAGCCCACCGGATTACCTACCCTACGACCCGAGGCGAATCATCTCGGCCCCTCGAAGGTAGAGGTAGTCTAAGACCGTGCCCGAGGCCCGGCGGAGCTCCATGGCTTCGACGAGGGAGACGAAGGGACCCCCGGCGAGGCCATCGGCCAGGAGCGCCGCCCCTTGAGCCGCTTCCTTGGCCCGGACCGGTGTCCCGTCGGGCCGGACCAGGCCTTCCACCCGCCGAACGGGGGCCACATCTGAAAGACGGTCAGCCATCTCAGCCAGGACCCGTCCCAAGGCACCCATCCGCCCCGATAGCAAGATTTCCCGGGGCCGAGGCAGAACCGCTGTGAGGGCCCGGATGGCCTTGACAGCCCCCTCGATCCACGCCAGCCAGGCTGGCCGGTAACGGGGGTCATCCGGCCATGTTTCGACATCCGTACCTGGACCGGCCCCCGCCATGTCCATGGCTCCGCCGCTGAAGAGCGTTCCCTTCGAGAGGGCTCCCCCGATGAGGTAGGCGACCTCTCCGTCCATCGCCCCGACGCCTCGCAGGCCGAGAGGACCCGAAGTGCCGCCGAGACCGTCTACGATCCGCCCGCCCTCGACGGCCAAGGCCGCTGTGAAAGCCCCGCCTATCTCCAGCAGGATGAAGGACGTCTCCGTGTACGGGATACCGTACCGTCGGGCCTGATCGTAAATCCCCAGGGCGGCGCTACAGACCTTATCAGCCGTCCCCATGTCAATGCGGTTGGCCTTTCGGTAAACCGGGACCGTGGGCAAATGGATGACCCCCGGCACAAACACGACCGGTCGGCCTGTCGCGATGAGGGTCCGCACGATACGACGGAGGCCTAAGATCCCGCCTCGGCCCGCCGTCGGGTCGTCGGCCCGGACGAGGACTATGAGGGCCAACTCCTGCTCTCCGACTCGATCGCCGCGCACGAGGGGCAAACCGTAGCCGGACGGACCGACGATCAGGTCGACGGGACCGCACGCCGTCAGTGCCTCGATAAGAGGCGAGGGGTCTTCGGACAGGTCCGGCGAAGCGACCTGCAGGTCCAGAAAGACTTGGCCGTCGTCCAGGCCGCATACGTCAAAGGAGACCGTGCCCGGGTCGATGCCAAGGACACGCATAGGCCTTGGGTATCCAAGGGGTAGGGATCAAGGCATTTTTTGACCCTGACCCCTGAACCCTGACTCCTGACAGCTTACACCGTCTCCCGGGCGATGACATAGACGCCCTCGATGTTCAGGACCAGGTCGTTACGCTCGAAAAGCTTAGCCACGCATGCCTTGTGGACTTTCATTTTCGGGCCGCCGATGGCCAGCGGACCCAAGATGATCTTGCCGTCCCGCTCAACCAGGTCATCCGACGGCTTGATACCCTCGATGCCCAGGGGTTCGGTCAGGTTGAAGTCGACCAGCCACCGAAGTGTCGGATGCTTGGCCCAAAAGTCGTGACGCAGGATTTGAACGCCGGCGGGTCCGGCAGTCACGACGACTTCGGCTTCTCCCAGACAGCGCTCGAGGGCGGCCCAGTCGGGGACGTCCTCGATCGTAAGATTTGAAGTCTGGCGGGCCATCTCCAGGCTCTGACGGGCAATTTCGGGATTGTATCGAGCACCCAGGAGGTCCGGCGGGATAGACGTGACCGTGACCGAACAACCTTCCTGCTGAAGGAGCAGAGCTGACCGTAGACCGACGGGCCCCAGGCCGACCACGACGGCCTTCCTGCCCTTAAGGTCGTAAGCCTTGCCGAGCTTGGCGATGGCCGTCGCCGCCGTCGTATTACATCCATTGGAGTCCAGCATGACGGAGACCCGGAAGGGGCCAAAAAAGGACCGCTGGACCTCGGCCAAGATTTGCTCGCCCATGACGACGTTGAAGCCCCCGACCCAGACGGCGATGGTCTTCAGGTCGGGTACACCCCTCGTGAAGACGGCACTTAAGACGAGGCCGCGCACGTCGCCGGGGGTGACGCCGCCATAGCTGAGGACCTCATCGGCCCCGGCGTCGTAGGCGACGATCCGGTCAAAGGTACTCGGGTGTTTATCCGTATCGAGTTGAATGAGGATTTTCTTCATAAATCACCTCGCCGTGTGAAGATAAGCCTCAGGTGGGGGGCCCGGTTCTTAAGATGGAAAAGAGCCCAGACCCCGAGACCTGGCACTCGGACCTTCTCGCTACGTCACGACACCCCGCTTTGCCTTGCCCCGCTGGGTCAGTTTGACATGTTCCCGACGGGGCTCGTCGAATGTCAGATAGCCCCAATCGAGCGGATTCTCCTGCCGGTAGTTTTTCCGCAGGCACCGGGCGATGTATGCCTTCATCAGCTCCTTGCCTAAATAGAAGGCGTGCGTCGCCTCGTCGACCTCGAGCTGGTCAAAGATCTCGTTGATATTCACGCCCCGGACAAAGCGGTCGGCGTTGAATACGTAAATCCAATCCGCGTCGGCGAAAATACGGTAGTTGGGATCCGTGACCTGAGCTTGAAGCTGACGCAACTCGGATTCTGTATACGGTGTAAACTCGGCGGCCTTGACCGTCAGGAGGCGGCTGTCGATGTGTTTGGGTAGGACGCCGTGCCGTTTGGCGTAGTACATCAACTGACGGGCGATGGCCGTCTCTCGGACGACACCCCGGGCCCAGGGGATCACCTCGGTCGTCAGGACGTGGTGAATTTCCAGTTCCTGGCAGAAGCCGATCAGCAGGGCCGTCATCCCCGTCGTGTCGGCCTCCGTCAGCTCGGTGACGTTGCCGATGCCCATCAGGATCTCAACGTCGGGATGCCGACGCCGGACCTCGACGTAGCGGGCGAGGCTCTCGGCAAATCCAAAGTTGATCGGCTCCAGGATGGGGTCCACGAGGTAAGCCTTGCCGAGACGCTCGAGAAAGGCCATCGACCGTTCCAAACTCGCCAGGTCTCCCGGGCTATCCGGGATCAGGACCGGCGTCGCCTGAATCCGCTCGGCCAAGTAAAGGTTCGACCCGTTCAGGCTAAGGACATAATCGACACCGGCGGCGTCGGCCCGGAGGACCTCGTCGGGGTTCATCGTATCGATACTGAGAGTGAACCCCCGAGCCTTCAGAGCGGCGATGACGTCTGGCCCCTCGTCCCATGGTCGGTCCAGGGCCAAGCCGAGGTCGATGACATCCGCCCCGCTGGCCCGGTAGTATTCGGCTATCGCCATAATCTGGTCGAGGGTCAGACGCTGGACGTCGTTGACCTCGGCGAAAATACGGATGTTATAAGTGCCGTAATCTTCTCGTGCACCGGTCCGGCCAAAGTAACTTGGGATTTGTTTCAAGTCCGGTGGACCCTTTTCAGCCGGAATTCCGAACTTTTGGGTTAAAACCTGGGGATCGCCCTTACAGAGGCCCGGGATCATGATGCGGGTGACGTCCGGCGGGACTTCCAGAAAGCGTGCAATCCACTCAGGTGTCATCAGAGCGGCGACGCTGATGTTCATGACGGCGACCTCGTACTCGAAAGGCAGACGAGCCTGTTCCAGGGTCGCCCGTAACGCCGGCGCCGCCAGCCGTCCCGTCACAAACAGATACTTCTCTCCCACGGGTCATCGGCCTAAGACCGTCTTAGGCAGATAGGCAAGTCGGCAGATAGGCCCATAGAAAAACACAAGCCGCCCGCCTGCTTCCCGGATGCCGCCGGGGATGACAGCGGTAGGGGCGACTCGCCGAGTCGCCCCAACTCCAAACACCGGGAGTCAACCCCCTGCC
>JANXAA010000490.1 GCA_025061865.1 Acidobacteriota bacterium
TCGTCGCTTTCTACTTCTGCTTGGCCACGACGCCTGGCATCGAATTCGGCCGCTTTCGCTTGCCGGCTGTCCCAGCTCTCTTATTGATCTCAGCCGGACCGGCGGTCGGTAGGAACCGACATGAGACTCAAGTTGACATCGCTCGGTATCAGGACGTGACCGATTATGGGCGCCACGATGCAGTCAGACCTGATGCAGTCAGACCTAAAGTCTCGGTCCTTTCGCAGGGTGCAGGCCATGCTCTGGGTTCAGGGCCTTTTGGCCAGGGACCCAGTCCTGCGTCGGCACAGGCCGGGGCTTGTGCCCTAGCCGGCATGGATGGCCGATCAGCTCATGCCCAGGCCCTCGTATAGGGCCATCAGGCGGAACCAGCCCGACGGGGTCGCACGGAGCCGCTCCCCGTCGAGTCGGAGCCAGCCCTGGCGGACGGCCTGTTCTACGAAGGCCAGCCAGCCGTCGCGGGGCTCGTGATAAAGCTGGAGCCATCGGGTAGGAATGCCCCAGCGGGTCCGGAGTCCCAGCAGGATGCGTTCCCGAAGCCGCTCCCGCCGGTCCCGGAACGTGGGAGCCGGCCCTTCTCCATGAAGGACCATCCGGCGGTAGTCTGGCCAGGCGGTCGGATTCTGCCATCGGGAAGGCCCGACGCAGGAATGGGCCCCCATCCCGAGGCCCAGGTAGTCGCCCAGCCGCCAGTAGCGCAGGTTGTGTCGGGACTCCCACCCCGGCCAAGCCAAGTTCGAGACCTCGTAGAAGCGGTACCCGGCCCGTCGGAATTGAACGTGAGCCCAGCGCCAGGCCCGCTCGACCCACGCATCCGACGGCGGTCGGACGGTCCCGGCCGCCACCCAGCGGCCCAGGGGCGTGGATTCATGGACCTCTAAGACGTAGAGAGAGACGTGGAACGGGGCGTCACGAAGGAGGCGCCGGACCGTAGAACGCCATCGGGCTGCGGTCTGTCCCGGATACCCGAGGATGAGGTCGGCGTTCCAGTTCCAGGCTCCAGCCCGAAGGAGTTCGACGGCGCGCTCAATATGCCGCTGACGGTGGACCCGACCCATGGCCGCCAGCAAGTCATCGTCGTAAGTCTGAAGGCCTACGCTGATACGGTTCACGCCTAAGTCTCGGAGTTCTTGGAGCTTCGAGGCCGTGACGACCCAGGGGGTCGTCTCGACGGTGATTTCAGCGGCCTCGACGATGGGCCAGGCCGAACGGAGAGCCTCCAAGACCTGACCGATTTCGTCGGGATGGAGCACACCGGGCGTACCGCCCCCAAAGTAAACGCTCGTGACGAATCGGCTGTCCAACCGGTCGGCCCATCGACGGATTTCCTGAAGGAGGACTTGGAGGTACAGTCGTCGCCAAGCCGGCTCGTAGCGGACCGTCACGAAGTCGCAGTACACGCAACGGTCCACGCAGAAGGGGATGTGAACGTAAATGCCGAGGTCCATGAGTTCGGCCG
>JANXAA010000491.1 GCA_025061865.1 Acidobacteriota bacterium
TCGGGGGTCGGAACATAGGTCTGAGAAGACTCGATCCTTGTCCCCTGGCTCCTAATGCCTAATACCTTTCCCGAGTGAGCGGATATGGTCCGATATCATCGTTATGATGCCGTGATCGTCGGCGCTGGGGGCGCCGGTCTGAGTGCGGCCCTTTATGGGAGCGGGGCTGGGCGGGTGGCCGTCCTTAGCAAGTTGTACCCGACCCGTTCTCACACAGGGACAGCTCAGGGGGGCATCAGCGCCGCCCTGGGGAACATGGAGGAAGACCACTGGGAATGGCACATGTACGATACGGTCAAGGGGAGCGACTATCTGGCCGACCAGGATGCCGTCGAGATCCTGTGCCGGGAAGCCATCGAAGCGGTTTACGAGCTGGAACGGATGGGCCTGCCCTTTGACCGCACGCCCGACGGTCGCATCGCCCAACGTCGTTTCGGGGGGCACACGCGGGAGTACGGTAAGGCACCCGTCATGCGGGCGTGTCACGCGGCGGACCGCACGGGTCACATGATCCTGCAAACGCTGTATCAGCAGTGCATCAAGCGGGGGGTCCAGTTCTTCAATGAGTACCTCGTCCTGGACGTCCTGATCCACGACGGCCAAGCCTGCGGGGTCGTCGCTTGGAACATCCAGCAGGGCGGTTTGGAAGTCTTTCACAGTAAGGCCGTGCTCTTTGCGACGGGTGGCTTTGGCCGCGTCTATAAGGTCACCAGCAACGCCGTGTCGCTGACGGGGGACGGGATGGCCGTCGTCTTCCGGCGGGGGATCCCCCTGGAAGACATGGAGTTCTACCAGTTTCACCCGACGGGCATTTACAAGATGGGCATTCTCTTGTCGGAAGCCGCTCGCGGCGAGGGCGGTATCCTGCGGAATGGCCTCGGCGAACGCTTCATGGAGCGCTACGCCCCGACCATTAAGGACTTGGCCCCTCGAGACATCGTCTCCCGGGCCATTTATCTGGAGATTCGGGCAGGCCGGGGTATCGACGGCCGGGACTACGTCCACCTGGACCTGACCCATCTGGACCGGGAGGTCCTCGAAAAGAAGCTCCCGGACATCACCGAATTCGTCCGGACGTACTTGGGCCTCGACCCGGCGCGGGACCTGATCCCGATTCAACCGACGGCTCATTACGCCATGGGGGGTATCCCGACGGACGTCCAAGGCCGAGTCGTCATCGATGCCCAAAATACACCTTTGCCGGGCTTATACGCCGCCGGCGAGGTCGCCTGTGTGTCGGTCCACGGGGCGAATCGCTTGGGGACGAACTCCCTAGTCGACATCGTCGTCTTTGGCCGTCGGGCCGGCAAGCACATGGCCCGCTTTATCCAAGAGACGGACGGGCCGTCCCTACCGCCGAGTCCCACGGAGTGGGCCGAGCACCTGGTGGCTCACTTCTTGCAGGGCAGCGGGACTGAGTCCGTGAGTCGGATCCGGGACGAACTCCAGACCGT
>JANXAA010000492.1 GCA_025061865.1 Acidobacteriota bacterium
TCCTCGTTTCCAGCGATGGGGAAGTCCGTCTAGCCCTGCGCTTTGAGCGGGTCGCTGACCTCAACGAGGCCGTCGTCTGGGATGCGTGGCTGGAGGGCTCGACTCTCTATGTGGCCACGGGTCACAACGGCCGGGTCTATGCCGTCGATATCCAAACGTTGAAAGTCGAGAGAATCATCGACGTTGACGAGCCGGAGGCCCAAACCTTGGCTGTCTGGAGGGGCGACCTTTACGTCGGTGCCAACCCGGGCGGCCGCCTGTACCGGTGGTCTCCGACGAAGCGGGCCGTCGAACGGGTATGGGATTCCCAGGAAGCCTACATCTGGGACTTGACCGTATGGCGCGGGAACCTTTATATCGCTACCGGCGACCGGGGGCGCCTGTACCGCATCGGCGCCGACGGCAAAGCCGCTCAGGTCCTGGATACCGAGGACCAGAATCTAGTCCGCCTCTGGGCCGACGCCACGGGCCTATACGTCGGGGCAGCCGGCCTGGGAAATGTCTACCGCTGGGACGAAAACGAGAAGGCTGTCGCCGTTTACCCGGCCGAGCGGGCGGAGATAGCGGCTATCACGGGCGGCCTAAAGTCGGCCGGCTGGAACCTCGCCTTGGTGACCATCGGCACGCCCGTCCAGACCCTCCCACCGAGTCCGACCCCGTCCCCGGCGCCCCCACTGACGCAACCCCCGACGACCGTCACCTCGGGAAGTGACGAAGTTACGGTCACGGCTCACGCCCCAGAGACGGTTCAGCGAGCGCCCCCGTCGTCGGAGGACGAACCAGCTCCCTCCCGCCGGACTCCGTCCGTCACCTTCCCTCTCAGCCTGGAGGCTGGTTTCCGAGGGGGGGCTGTCTGGGCCATGGACTCCAGCTTGCGCCTCTTCCCCTTGTGGACGACCCGGGATTACTGGCTTTACGACATCGTTCCCTTTCAGGACGAACTGTGGGTCGCTGTCGGCAGTCCGGCTCGCGTGATTTCCATCGACGCCCAGCGACGCGTCCGCTATCAATCGTCTTTTCAGGAAGAACAGGTCGTCCGTCTCGTCGTGCAGGGCGATAGCCTTTGGGCCGCCACGAGCAATCCGGCCCGCCTATACCGGGCGGCCGGCCGGAGCCCCCAGGAGGGGTCCTACACGTCGCCCGTGAAGGACGCCGGCTCGATGGCCCGGTGGGGAAGTCTCCAGTGGCGGGGGACCGTGCGATCGAACCGCACCATCGAGTGTTTTGCCCGAGCTGGCAATACTCGTCGGCCGGACGCTACCTGGACGGACTGGCGGGGGCCCGTCGGACCCGAAAGTGGCCTGGATCTGCCGCCGAGCCGGTACTTCCAGTACCGGTGCACGTTCCGGGGCAGTTTCCAGGATAGCCCCCGCCTCCAAGAGGTCCGGGTCACCTTCTTGCCCCAGAACCAGCCGCCCAAATTCGTGGACGTCCGGGTCTTGCCGCCCGGG
>JANXAA010000493.1 GCA_025061865.1 Acidobacteriota bacterium
GTCATCAGGGTCGCCAGGTCCAGACGATCAGCCTGGAGGACGGTCCGCATACCCTCGAATACGTATGTGGAGGGCATCAGATAGGCAACTGTCTGAAGCCATCGGGGAAGGACCTCGACGGGATAAAAGACGGCCGAGAAAGGCTGGATCAGGAAGGGGATCCCCCAAATCAGGGCTTCGGCGGCGTGTCCAAACCGCAGGGCCAGGCCCATCGTGAACATCCCGACAGCCCATCCGAACAGGAGGAGGATTGAGAAGAAGGGGACCAGGGCCCACCCCATAACCAGGACGTCAAACGCATACAGCCCGTAAGCCAAGACGCCCAGGACGACCATTACGGCCAGGGCCTTCAGGATGCCTACGATGCACGTGGCGATCAGGATCTCCAGAATACTCACGGGGGCGATGAAGACGTTCATGATGTTACGGACCCATATTTCCTCGCTTAGGGATAGCGTGATAGCCTGCTGGGACCGATACAGGAGATCCCAAAAGATCATCCCGCCGATGAGAAATAGGACCGTTTGGGGGAGCACCATCCTTTGGAGGTAGTCCGTCACGAAGCCCCACACCAACAGGTTCATGACGGGCCAGAAGAAGATATCCCCGATGCGGGTGACACTCCGTCGGTACAGGTACAGATGCCGCAGGACGAGGGCGTAAATCCGAAGCCCCATCAGTCCGCCTCCGTGACCTCGGCCACGTCGTGGAGGCGCCCGTACCGGGCGATGACGATAAAGGCGTCTTCCAGGGACCGAGCCCGGGCGCGGGCCCGGACCTCAGCGGGCGTGCCCTGGGCGACCGCCCGACCCCGGGCCAGGAATAGGACGCGATCACACATGAGCTCGACTTCTCGCATGTTGTGAGACGTAAAAACCATCGTAATTCTGCGCGTCTGCTGGATCTGACGTAGGATGTCACGGACTCGAGCGGCGACCTCGGGGTCCAGACTGGCCGTCGGCTCGTCCAGGAAGAGGACTTCCGGGTCGTTGAGGAGAGCCTTGCAGAGGTTCAGTCGAGTGATCTGGCCCGAAGATAGCGTACCCGTGACCCGCCGGGCCAGGTGAACGATGTCTAGGACTTCCATGAGTTCTTCGATCTTGGGCCGGGGCTTCCGAATTCCGTAGAGTCGAGCGAACACGTTCAAGTTTTCCCACACCGTCAGGTTCGTCGGAAGGGACACGTAGGTCGCCGCCAGGTTGACTCGTTGGAGGATGGTCCGGCGATGCTTTTGAAGGTCCAAGCCGAAGACCCGGATCGTGCCGGCCGTCGGCGTCGTCAGGCCCAGCATGATCTGGATCGTCGTCGTCTTCCCGGCCCCATTGGGACCCAGGAGACCGAAGACTTCCCCCCGGCGAATCGAGAAGGACAAGTCCTCGACGGCGACCACGGGCCCAAACCGCTTAGTCAAGCCATGGACCTCGATGATCCACTCGTCT
>JANXAA010000494.1 GCA_025061865.1 Acidobacteriota bacterium
CACGCCAGGGCCAGCCAATGGGAGAGGACCTCCGGTGTCGGGTCGCTAGGTTTAGGGAGAGCCTCCAAATCGACCAGAGGGACGCCCTCTTGGTCGGCGATGTCCTGAAAGCAAGGGTTCATCTCAGCCCGGACCCGGCGAGTAAACTCAGCGGGGGCCGGGGCACCTCCAGGCAAGACCTGATCGGGCAGGGGCGTTAAGGCCACGAGAGTCGGGCGGCCCTCCGGATTCTGCCACGTCTTCGCCAATCGGACGATCCGCCCCACGTCCTCGCACGGCCGGTGAGGCACCGGGTATCCCCGGAGGCCGTCCTGGACGCCGACGAGGATCAGGACAACGTCGGGTCGGAGGTCAGCCAGCCGGTCATAGTCGTTCTTGGCAAACTGCAGGATATCATAGGCACTATGTTGAAGACGGCCCTCGTTGAAGACCTCGACGGGTCCGATCCGGGCCTGAAGGAACCGCCATAGATGAAACGGGACCTCCGAGGCGACCCAGTCGTCGCCGATACAGAGGACCCGCAGGGGTCGCTGGCGGTAGTCAGGTCCCCCTGAGAACCCTATGAATCCCAATAACAGGGCTACCAGCAGAGACAGCCCCCAGCGCCTTACGTCCATCGCATCCGATTACACGGTCAGGGGATACCGCTTTTGCGCCAGGCAGGCCCGAGCGATACGTCGACGGGCGGCGATGGTATTCTGGGGTTCAGCCCACTGGTATTTCCGAAGGGCCCCCCACAAGGCCCGCCGGTCGTCTCCTTCGGCCAGCAGGGGGACAGACTCCCGGATGTAGCCGTCCAGACGCGACCACACGTCTTGGAAAAAGACCTGCACGATGTCCCGTTCGAGGTCGATGGACTGGCCCGAGGCCTCCAGCTTCATCGCCCGCAAGAGGGCGCTCTCCATGGCGTAAATGTCTATAGCCAGGTCGCTGAGGATAAAGATCATCTCTTGCTGGTCGGCCAACTGATCCAGGAATCGCTCGTAGGCCTTACCCGCCAAAATGAGGAAGACCTTCCGGGCCTGCTGAAGCATGGCCCGTTCCGCCGCCCAGGGTCCCGTATCAAAACCAGGCCGAAGGGGGACGAGGATGTCCTTCTGGACCTCGGTGACGGCCCGTACCAAGTCCAGCTGGCCTCGAAGGGCCTTTCGCATGATCATCTGCAGGATGACCAGACGGTTGATCTCGTTGGTGCCCTCGAAAATCCGATTGATCCGGGCATCCCGGTAGGCCCGCTCCGGCGGGTACTCCGCGCTGTATCCGAAGCCCCCGTAAATCTGGACCAACTCGTCCACGACATAGTCCAGAAACTCACTGATCGCTACCTTGATGATAGAGCACTCGACGGCGTAGTCCTCGATGCGCTTCAAGATGTCGGCCGGGTCGCTGTAGGAACTCCCTTGGAGGGCTCGGTCCAGCATCCCCGCTGTCCGGT
>JANXAA010000495.1 GCA_025061865.1 Acidobacteriota bacterium
TTACCGACCGAGACGACGTGAAGTTCAGGCATCATAAGAGTGTCCCTTCCTTTTCTTTAGAGGATTACATTTTACCTGATGATGAACGTTTATCAACCCCGAGTATGCGAAATTCCTGCCCCGATCGACCCGGGTCCCTAGGACACAGTCGAGCGATACCGTGAAATTCCCCTCTTCGCATGGGACGGAGGACCAAAGACTCATCTATCCATGCGGATAGATGACCGCTCCATCGTGGGGAGGCGTCCTGGCCTCGCCGATCGGCTAAGGGGATCTGTCCATAGAAGAAAGCGCGTTTCACGAGCATTACCTCTGCAGAAAGGTTAGGCGAATGTCGTAGCATATTATAGCGGAGGTTAACATGAAAAACAATCGTCGGGATGAGGTAAAGGCAGAAAGATTAGGTAAATGTCATAGCGTATTATAGCACTGTTTAGCCCCTTTCATCTCATCGAGGCTATGACTGCTTGAAGACCCCGCTTGAGTGGACGGCGCCGAGATTTTCTGTCCAGAACTTGGACTTCCTCGCCAAGGTAGTTCGGTCCTGGACGGCCGATCAGGGACTGGCCCAAGGCATTAGGCCGGTGGAAGGTGGACATCGGTGTGGGGAATGAAGGCCCCTTCGTCTTCGGTAAAGGCCTCGAAGTCGGTGGTCAATTGCATTACGAAGGCCGCCAGCTGGCGCATGACCTGGACCGTGTCCATTGGGACAAAGAGGCTCTCGTAGGCATGATGCCAAAGGTCACTCAGGTCCAGGCGGCCCTCCCGCAGGGCGTCCAGGAAGGCGTGGACGCCCCGGACGAAGTCTCGACGGCGGGCCGGGTCTTCGTGATTGTAGTAGTCGTAGAGGGCGACGCGTAAGACTTCTTCGACGCGGTCGACGGTAAAGCGGTCTTGCATCTTGCCAAGGACGGCCGCAGCGGCCGTAGCAATAATGGCCGGGATTGTGATGGAATCCTCGGCAATACCGAGGCGTTTGGCCTCCTCGGCGGCCCAGTCGTAAAAGCACTTCTTTGTCACGCCGAGATCCCCCCTCCAGCATCAGTCAAGAACTTGTTCGCTTTATAGTAGGACCTCCGGTCTAGAATGCAACTACTGGTCATAAGGACGTCGGCCCCAGAAGCCTCTAGGACGGGGAGCCCTATGGACTCCTCGATTCTCTCCCCCTCTTGCCTGTCGATCCCTTTTGCCCTTTTCACGGTGGTGCATGGGAAAGTGAGGGGCCATTGGGCCGAACGCGTAGCGTCTCCCGACCCTTGTCCCCTTACTCTTCTACGGAGAGGTGCCCCATGACCCACTTTCGTCCGATCGGAAACGAACGGATGCCGCCCATTCGGTCGGGCTCCGGTTTTCAGGAATACGTAGTCCGGCCGGGGGATACACTGAGCGGGATCGCTCAGCGGCTGAGTGTTTCCCTCGAGGCGCTCCTACGA
>JANXAA010000496.1 GCA_025061865.1 Acidobacteriota bacterium
TGAAGTCCCGGGTGCCGGGTCTCGGGTCCCGGACCGGGTATCCGGTCTGCAGGGGCCGAGGGTCGGGTGATACCTGGTCCCTGAGCCCCAGCCCCCGTCCCTATTAGCACTCGATCCCGAACACCGGAGCTGGGGCTCGTTACCCAGGACCTGAGACCTTCTCGTGGAGACACTGGACTGATGCGACCGTCCCGAATTCGGGTCCTTGTCGTCGACGATTCGGCTTACAACCGGCGGACGATTACCCGTATGCTGTCGTCAGACCCCGACATGGAGGTCGTCGACACGGCCTATGACGGCCAGCACGCCATCAAGAAGGTCCTCGAACACGACCCTGACGTCATCACCCTGGACCTGGAAATGCCGAATATGGACGGCTTTACCTTTCTTCGATGGCTGATGGCCCAGCGGCCCAAGCCCGTCATCGTCATTAGCGCTTATGAGGCCGACGCAAACGTCCTCCGGGCCCTCGAGATGGGTGCCTTCGACTTCATCGCCAAGCCCGGCGGTCCTATCTCACCCCGACTTCCGACGATTCAGGAACAGCTCATCGCTAAGGTCCGGATCGCCGCCCAAGGCAAGCTCCGACCGGCCGCCGGATCCCCACCCCCGAAAATGCCAGTCCGACCCGTCGATCGGAAGCCGACTCCCTTCCGGGAAACCCCGACCACCCCCTCGGACGTCGTCGTGATCGGCGCTTCTACGGGCGGCCCTCAGGCCATCCGTCACCTCCTGCAGAGACTGCCGAACGACCTGCCGGCGGCCCTCCTGGTCGCTCAACACATGCCGCCCGTCTTCACAGCCATGTTCGCCCAGAGGCTGAATCAGGTCGTCGGCCTGCGGGTCCGGGAAGCTGAGGACGACGAGGTCGTCCGGCCTGGCCTCGTGTATGTTGCCCCCGGCGGCCATCACATGGAAATCCGCATGACCCGCGATGAGCTCCGCATTCGGCTTCGAAGGCCCGACAGCCGGGAGAAATACGTGCCCTCCGTGGACCGGCTATTCCGATCGGCAGCTGAGGCTTGTGGGGCCGCTGTCCTGGGCCTCGTCCTGACGGGGATGGGCGACGACGGCCTGCAGGGCGCCGCCGCCGTCAAGGCCGCCGGGGGCCGCATCATCGTCGAACACGAGGAGACGGCCGCCGTCTACGGGATGCCTCGGGCCGTCATCGAGGCCGGCCTGGCCGATGAGTCGCTCCCCCTTGACCGCATCCCCGAGGCCGTCCAGGCCTGGCTCCAACGCCGACGGAAATGATGACAGGACGCCCGGCGTGGGGTCCTGAGTGCCTTGCCGACTTGAATTTTTTATATGGGGGTCCGTAAGCCTCCCGGCCTACCTCGCCCATCGGCTGACCTGCCCCGTACCGATTCCCCGTCACGCCGTCACATGGTCTTGTCGGCCATCCGCCTCGCC
>JANXAA010000497.1 GCA_025061865.1 Acidobacteriota bacterium
TCTCACGGGACCGTTGAGACACGACCGTCCGGTAGCCGTGACGATGCGCCAGTTGGACCGTCTCGAGGGTCTCGGTGACCGTCCCGACCTGATTCGGTTTGATGAGGACAGCGTTGGCCACGCCCTGGCAGATGCCCGTCTGGAGCCGCCGGACGTTGGTCACGAAGAGGTCGTCCCCGACGATTTGGATACGGCCACCCAGACGTTCCGTCAGCCGCCGCCATCCCGCCCAGTCCTCCTCGGCGAGGCCGTCCTCGATACTCACGATGGGATACCGCTGGACCAATTTTTCATAGTATTCGACCATCTCCTCGGCTGACCACCGCTGGCCCGACGAACGACGGAGGACATAGAAGCCGTCCTCGAAGAATTCGGAGGCCGCCGGGTCCAAGGCCAGGCCGACCTGCTCGCCGGGCTGGTAACCGGCCCGTTCGACAGCCTCGACCAGGAGGTCCAAGGCCGCCTCGTGACTCCGCAGGTCCGGTGCAAAACCGCCCTCGTCACCGACGTTGGTACTCAGGCCCCGGTCGTGCAGGCAGGCCCGCAGGTGGTGGAAGACCTCGACGCCCATGCGGAGTGCTTCCGAAAAGGTCGACGCCCCGTAGGGCACGATCATGAATTCTTGGAAGTCCAGGCCGTTGTCCGCATGCCGGCCCCCGTTCAGGACGTTCATCATCGGGACCGGTAGGACCCGGGCCTGCAGGCCGCCGATATAGCGGTATAAGGGTATCCCCAGGGACTTAGCCGCCGTCCGGACGACGGCCCACGATACGCCCAGGATGGCGTTGGCCCCCAGACGGCCTTTATTCTCCGTTCCGTCCAATTCCAGGAGTTTCAGGTCGATGGCCCGCTGGTCGAAGACCGACATCCCGACGAGGGCCGGGGCGATGACGTCCTGAACATGACGGACGGCTTGGAGGACCGACCGGCCCAGGTAATAGTCCTCACGGCCGTCCCGAAGTTCGACAGCTTCCCATCGACCCGTCGAGGCGCCCGACGGGACGGCCGCCCGGGCCGTGACGCCCCGGTCGGTCGTGACCTCGACCTCGACGGTCGGATTTCCCCGAGAGTCCAAAATCTGCCGTGCGCGTAAATCCACGATACGGCTCATCGGCCGCCTCCCAGCGTCGTCTGCGGCCATCGGCCTGATTATATCCGATCCGTTCGGCGGGCAAGAATCCTGATTCGCCGGGCCTCTTCCTATCGTCGCCAGCTAAGCGCTGGGTGTTGGTCTCTCCCAGGCTCGGACCCTCGGAAGTATCTGGAAGATCCCGCTTTAGCGAGCGGGGCTTGCATCTTGTATCTCACGTCCTGCATCTTGTATCTTGCATCTCACTGCGGAGCCAGAGGGTTGCGACTATGAAGTTAGACGTCCTGGCCTTTGCGGCTCATCCCGATGACATCGAGTTAGG
>JANXAA010000498.1 GCA_025061865.1 Acidobacteriota bacterium
GACAGCGCGGAGGCGGTAGAGTTCCGGGAAAGGGGGAATTTCGGGCCGTCGGTCTAAGCCCCGCAAGAGGACCATGTTGGCAGGGGCTTCCGAGCGCAGGACCTCCCGGGCTCGCTCAATCCAGGCCCGCAGGATGCGAGCCGTGCGCTCGGACTGGGGACTTCGGGCTTGGGGTTCTCGGGGCGGTACGCCTTCCCGTTGAGGGTCTGTATCCGTCACGTCGGGTTCGAGGCACTCACCCCGCAAGACAAGGACAAAGCGATGCTCCTTTTCCGGCCGCACGATGACCTCGACGTCCTCGATGGAGGGAACTGCGGACTGCAGTCGTTCGCATAAGCGTATGCATAGTTCCGTCGGGATGCGGCCGGCCCGACGGTCGGTGATGAACCCCGTCGCCGGGTCAGCCGTGGCGAAGTTACCCCGGGCTGCCACGTCGCCGGGCTGAAGCTCGAGGCCGACGCCGAGGGCCGAGAGGACGCCTCGACCGACCCGGTAGGTTAGAGGGTCGTATCCAAAGAGAGCCAAGTGACCCGGACCACTGCCCGGCGTGATCCCGGGACCCACGGGGTCGGCCAGGCCGAGGGCCGACTTCCGGGCCAGAGTATCCAGGTTCGGCTTCTGAGCCGCTTCCATGGCTGTCTTCCCGCCTTGGAAGGGAGCGTCGCCCAAGCCGTCACAGACGAGCAAGAGGATTTTTGTCGTGTTTTCGACGGCCAGTTCGTGCAAAAGGGCCATCCAAGCGTCCATGGAATTCCTCATTCAGGGAATCAGCCAGATTCCCCTTATCGACATGATCATAGCGGGACCCTCGGGGAGGATCGAAAGGGCCCTCCTGGCCAGACATGGGGGATTGGAGTTCGACGGAAACAAGCACAGAGGCCGTCCCGACCCCGGATCAGCGTGGAGCGACCCTCTATCGGGACGAACCCCTATTCGAGTCGAGGCCCAAGCTATGGGGTTCAGCCCCAAATGCCTTCATGATGTATTTATTATTTAAGAAGTTCTGAAAACGGGACGTCGGGCCCAGACGGCTCCGATAGAGGCGCAAGCGACGGCCAGTGATCGCCCTCGCTCCTATCTTCGACCTTCCCCGAGTCGCCCCAGTTCCGGGCCCCGGAATCCCGGCGGGATGACCAAGACCATCAGGTAGGCCTCGGGGAGGTCGGCCAAGGGCGACGTCCGGGCCTCGGCCCTCCACCCCCGACCCCGGCTCAACTCCGGGGGGACCTCCACGTGCCACCGTTCGATGCCCTGGGGGTCCGCCAGGCTGAAGCGAATGCGGGTCCCCGGGGGCAGCCGACGCTGGCCCCGGGCCCGAACGGCCCAGTTTGTCGGCTCTGGAAGCCAACGGACCTCCAGGTCGGGTTTCTTGAGGACGACCAGAGCTTTTGTGAGTAAT
>JANXAA010000499.1 GCA_025061865.1 Acidobacteriota bacterium
TCTTCGGCTGGACGGCTTTCATCTTCTCGCTATTGATGAACATCCGGTGAGACAGCGGCCATAGCAGGAGCCGCACCAGCAGGGTCACCAGGATAATGGCCACGCCGTAGTTGGGAATGAGGCCATAGCAGAACTTCAGTACGGCCAGAAGGCCCTTAGCGATGAAGCCAAACATGCCGTACTGAATAGCCTCGCCGAGCGTCGGCTCGACGGCTGTCAGGATCTCCAAGTCCTTCGGGCCCGTATAGAGGGTCCATCGGGCCGGCGTGCCCGGCTGGAAGGGCACGCCGAGGACCATCAGGATGTCCAGATTTTCCTCCAACTCGGTCGGTAGCGGGTCCGGCCACTTTTGACCGGGCGGAGCGCCCAAGACGTGGGTCGAAAAGAGGGCGCCGGGTAGGGTCGTGGCGTCGGGGGCCAAAAAGGCGACAAGGAAGTAATTGGAGTGTAGGCCAACCCACCGGGCGTACAGGCCCTCCCGGACGTCGTGGAGGTCCTTCTTGCGACCGACGTCCCGGGCCTTATCGTCTCGGTAGAGGCCCGACACGGCATGGAAGGACCAACCGGCGGCCTTACGTTCTTTGGCCGTCGAGTGCTCCAGGCCGGGCGCCCACACGAGATATACCCGAGTCCCAGGGGTCGATCGGGAACGATATAGGACCCGTAGGTCCACCGGATAGGCATCGGACCGGAAGACCATCTGTTTGCGCACCCAATCGACGGCATCAGCGTACTCGAGGGTCAGTTGGATGGACCCATCAGGTAGGTTCTTCTGGTCGAGCCGGTAGAGGGCCTTATCGAGTCGCTCGATGGGCCTTCCGTCAGCGTCTAAGATCCGCAGGGGGCGCCAAGCCGAGATGTATTGAGGAATCAGCTCCAAAGGTCGGCCCTGGAGGTCTTTATAGGACAGGAGCTTCCAAGACGTCAGATGGCCGCCTTGGTTCGTCCCCGTGATGTCAAAGACTCGCGTACGGACATGGAACGTCTGGGGTCGGTCGGCAGCGATCGGACTCGACGGCCAGGCCTCTTCGGATTCAACAGACGACGGAGCCAGGGCCTGAGTCGTCGAGGGTGGCGGCGGGGGCGTCCCAGGGACCGGCACCGAGGGCGGCGGAAACCACTTCTGCATCACATAGGAATACAAGAATAGAAAGCCGACTGTCAGGACGACCAGGACGATCCCCCGCTTCAAGGGACTCCAATTTTCGATACCCATAGGGGCCTCACCCAGACGACGGATGGGATGGCTCTGGGACAGTATCCCGAACAGACGGCGGCGGAGGGACCGGCTCATATCCACCCGGGTGCCAGGGGTGGCAACGAGCGATCCGCTTCAGACCCATCCAGAGACCCCGGTAGGGGCCGTACCATTGAATCGCTTGATAGGTGTACTCCGA
>JANXAA010000049.1 GCA_025061865.1 Acidobacteriota bacterium
GTAAAGGCGGGAAGAATCCCCGAGGGGCCAGGAGCTGGCCCAACTGACCCAGGCCGCCCATGATCTGCTGGCCCCCCCCGAAGATTTGCCCGATCCCACCGGCGATCCTCTGGAAGGCATCCCCGAGGAGCGGGAGGTTCCTCATGGCTTGGCCAGCGACGTTTTGAATCAGCCCACCGGCGATGTTGGCGACCATCGGCGCCAAGACCTTCGCCGCTACACCTGCGAGTGGGGGCATACACACCTCCTTTCCCACACCCGAATCGGAGGGCCTCATCCTGTCCGAGGATTCCCTCCGCCAGGTGCAGTCGTCTACATGATGCAACTTTATTATCGGACAAGTCTCCAGGGATGTTGCTTCCCTCGGGGACCGGTGTCGGGTGTTGGGTCTACTCTTTGTGCCCCTACCCCGAACGTCTCCCCCGAGTGCGAGGGCATTCGATAGTACAAATTTATTATCGGACGCATCTACAAGGGCGCTGCTTCTCTTTACTATCGCCCTCTCCTCTGGAGGATACCCGGCGGGCCGGCGACCCGACCGGAGACTTAAGGACCGACGTCGGCTACCGGTCCCCCGTTCCGGGTCGACGACCTGGGAGACAAGGCCGCGTGGGAAACTAAAACAGAGTTTCGGGGAAGTCTTACGCCTAAGGCCCGACCCAAGCGTCTAACACCGGCTTAGCCGAAAGACGACAGCCGGGACCGGCGGCCCGGTCGGAACCGGGTACAGGAACCGACCCACCTCTCGAAAGCCTGCCCGCCGAGCGACTTGCCGGGCCAGGCCATTGGTTTCGGCGATAAAGGTCTCGACCGTCTCGACCTCCAGACGCTCGAACAAAAAGCCGGTCAGGGCCGTCACGGCATCGACAGCCACGCCGGGATAGCCGGCCGGCCACTGCCGGCCGATGGACTTCAGGACGCTGTAATCGACAGCCAAGTCCCCGACCCAGACGGTCCGGGCCTGGGGGTCCCAACCGGTCCAACCGATGCTACCAACCAGCCGTCCGTCGGGCCGAAATCGAATCCCCAGGGTCGCCCGGTAGGGAGCCCCCAGGGCCAGTCGAAGGAGGAGCCACGTCGAGAAATCCGATGGATTGGGCAGAAATGGGAACCGGGCCGACCGGCCCACGTAAGGTTTCTCCCAGAGTTGAAGGATGGCTTGGACTTCCTCAGGAGTCGGCCGGGCCAGGAGGACGGCTCGACCTTCGGCGATGATGCCTGGCTCGTCAATCCAGGGCCGCAGGTCCATGCGATAGGCCTCGATGGGAAGGCAAATGAGGAAATTGAGGGGCCGGGTGGGGAGAGTAAAGTAATCCCTACTTCCCCGTCGGACCATCTATCCACCTGACGACCCGCCCCTGGGCCCAGGGCACTGCCCATCACGCACTGCCCTGTTGAATCTGCTGGGCCTGCTGAAGGATTTCTTGCAAGACTTGGGGGCCTTTCGTTTCGATTTCCCGGAGGATGTGAGCTGTGATGTAACTCAGGGTCCGGGCCCGGTTGGCGAAGGGGTCCTTCCCCTCCGGGTCCAGCTCGACGGCCTTCTGAAAATGCTCGACCGCCGCCTCCACGTCCCCCGCCTCCAACGCCAGCTCCCCCGCATACGTGTGCGCCACGATGTCCTCCGGGTTGAACGCCAACGCCACCCCAAAGGCCGCCCGGGCGTCCTCGTCCATCCCCTTCTGCATGTACACCGTCCCCAAACACGTGTGCAGGTACGGATTCTCCGGGTCGACCGCCACCAAGCCCTCCAGCAACCGCTGAGCGTCGTCGAGTTGACCCTGCTGGACCAACTGCTGGGCCACCAGCGTCAACGCCAGGATGTCCTCCAGACTCAGCCCCAGGGCGTCCACCAGATTGTCGTGCCCCTGCAGGAGAGACTGAAATTGATCGTGCAGGGCTTGAATATCGGAATTCTGTGCCATGAAGTCTCCTAAAGTCTGGTTATGGGGAGTATGGACAATCATCTGGGCAGATAGGCAGGTCGGCAGACGGGCAAGTAAGAGGATTAGGAGCACCCGTCTCGGGTCTGAAATGGCATAAAAACCCTACTCCGAAGACCCTTCTTATCGGATGACCCGTTCGCCCGGCGGAGGATTCATATCCCGTTGAAGGAGGTGACGCAAAGTCTGAATGGCCCGCTGGTGAAGCCGACACGCCCAGGACCGGGAAATGCCTATCTGTTCGGCGGCCTCAGAGAGGTTCAAGCCATCAAAGTAGACCTTTTGGACGAGTCGGCGCTCCGTTTCAGGCAACTGTTCGAGGATTTGTCGAATCTGGCGCCTCCACTCGGCGGCCACGGCGACGGCTTCGCCCTCCCATTCCTGCCAGGGGTTTTCGTCGGAGATGACACTGGCATGGGCGAGCATAAACAGGACCAGGCTGTCGTGGAGCGACTCGTCCAAAGCGCGCCATATCTGCTCCAGGTCCTCCATCGAGGACCCGACGACCTCATAGCGAGCCGCCAGGACCTCATGGAGTCCTCGGTAAAAGCGGAGTTGCTCCATGAGCCGCCGGGACAGCCCCTGGAGCTTGCAAAGGCCGTCCAGGATGGCACCCCGGATGCGGTAATAGGCGTAGGTGGAAAATTGATAGCCGGTCCCCGGCTGAAAGCGGTCGACGGCTTCGATAAGGCCGATTTGACCATACCCGATGAGGTCCTCCAGAGGAACAGCCCTACCAATCATTTGCCAGACAGAGTCCGCCACGTGATGGACCAAGCCCTGATGCTGGAGGATCCGGTCATCCCGGGAGGGGCTCATCCGATCCGCTGGATGGCTCATGCAGTGCCCTCGACGACCAGAATCGGCTCACTTCTGGAACGCACTTCTCTCTAACAGCGACTCAAGACCCAACCTCCTGGGGATCCGACCTTTCAGGGCGACAGCTTTTGGATCAACGCCTGCACAAGGGGATCCCTCTGCAGGAACTGGACGACCTGCCCCCGGAACGCCTCGAGGACTGGGGCCGGCCACGCTCGGGACGGTACGTGGTGCTGTAACCACCATTCCACGAGGGTACGAGACACGGTCTCGGCATCCAACTGGCGATTCGGCAGGGACGCGACCTCCATCTGGAGAAGCCGTAAGAAGTCAGGAACCGTCACCGGTTCGTGACCCTGGACCCCTCCTACGGGCTTCTCCTCCGATGCCGAAGGTGTCTCGGGGGTCATAGGACCCCTCTTTTTGAAATCGTCCAGTATGCGGATCATCACCCTCTACCTCACGGGCCAAACGTGAGAAGGCCGCCTTGGGAAATTCCACGACCCACGATTGTCTCAGGCAGATTCGGCAGATCGGCAGGCGGGCAAATAGTAGTAGGAGCGTATGGCCCTGAACGGCTTTCGCTCCTAACCGCCCCGCCGAGATTTCAGCTCTTTTGGACTTTGTCCCACCGGCACTGGCCTGAAAAATGAGCAAAAGCCCAAAGATGAGGATTCTTACAAACCGAGAGAATTTCTATCTTGACATAGCCGCTTGACCCTGTCAAGGGCTCTCTGCAGGTCGGCCCGTCCTCCACGATACGCACGATCCAAGCCGGCCTCCGCCCGGAAGTCTCATCCCTGGTGCAAACCCCGGTCGCCCAGCCCCACCATCTTGCCCCTGCCACCTTCGGCGCCCACCTCCCCAAGACCCGCAAGTCCGCTTCCCCCACATCCTACGATTGCTCCACTGCCCCAATAAAGGGCGAGGGCATAGAGCATCCAGCGCAGAGACGGTGGACCCTGGCTATCCCCCTCCCAAAACTGAGGATGGGTCCGGCGGGATGGTAGGGCTGGGGTCCGTGGTCTGGGGGCCGCTTCTGAGACCTGGGACTGGCACCCAGGAACGGATTGTTCAAGCATGGGCCAGGATACCTCCCAAAAAGCCTGTTAAGGGGATCAAAACAAGAACGATGAGGGCCCAGACCCAGAGCCAACGGCGTGCCGGCGGTGTCCAAATCACGACGACGCCGAGCCAGAGTAAGATGGTCGTCGCGATGCCGAGCCGCTCATGCCACTCTAAGACCCCCTCCAGCTCGCTCCCCTTGAAGGCCGCCTCCTGCGCCTGTCCAGTAAAGTAAGAAGCCAGGGCCCATAGGGCCGCCAGCACGATCAGAAGCCGGGTGGCCGACGCGTATTGGGACCACCGGAGGCTTAAGAGCGCTAAGACAGCCCCCATTAGGCCCAGAGCGATGGGGAAATGAACAATCTTATTGTGCACGTGAGCAAATAGCTGCTCGCGCCACAGGACCCCCAGGGGCCGGAGCGCCTCGCGCTCGAGGCCTTCCGTCTCAGATCCTTGCGGCGCCAGGGTCGTAAGCGACGTCGCACCGGGCATCGGGGCACCGTCGGGTCGGGGTGGTGTCTCGGGCGCTTCCGACGAAGGTGCCTCCGCCTTTCGGGATTCCTGCGTCTTCGACGCATCCTGGTGTCCCCTGTGACCCCAGGCCGTCGCAGGCCCGTCCAGGAAGCTCACCCCTAGGCTGAGAGTCAATAAGACTGAGATACATCGGAACCACCAAACCATTTGGGACCTCCTCTCTATCCACAGGCAGTCGGCAGGTCGGTAGACGAGGATCCATCGTCGGGGCAAGACCCATTACGGCGGAATGGAATAGCGTATCGGCTCAGCGGGGGCGGCCGGGCCTCCGTCTGCGGCTGACGGTCCCAGACGGGGCCAGCGCCTTAGGCCGTTATCCCCGGTATTCGCCGGCTAAAAGTTTTTCCCTCACACCTCGCAGACCCCCTCACCGAGCCCCGACCCCCATCTGCCGACCTGCCCACCGGCCGACTATCCTCCCGCCAAACTCTTCAAGGCCGCCTCCAGGTCCGCTTGGACTCGCCGAACCTGCGCAGGGGTCAAAATATAAGGCGGTGCCCATCGAACGACCCGGGCCTCGAAGAGCGGGCGGTCCATCAAGTATCCCCGGGCTCGAGCGGCTTGGATGAAGGCCTCGGCCTGCTCAGGCCGGTGGAAGACCAGGCCCCACATGAGGCCTAGGCCCCGGGCTCCGGCCAGGACATCCGAATAGGCTTGGCCCCACCGCTCAAACACCCGACGCCACCGGACCTCCAGTCGTTGGACCCGTTGAATCAGCCGTTGGCGTCGGATCACTCGCATTACGGCCAGACTGGCCGCGCACGCTACAGGATGCCCCCCAAAGGTCGACAAGTGCGGAATCTGGCCAGTCGCCCATAGGGCCTGGGCCAGACTCGCCCGCAAGACGAAAGCCCCCAGGGGAAATCCGCCCCCGAGAGCCTTGCCGAGGACGAGGATGTCAGGCCGCACCTGAAGCCGCTGACACGCCCACCACGACCCACATCGGCCCATACCAGTCTGAACCTCGTCCACGATTAGGAGGGCACCGGCGTCCCGACACCGACGCTGAAGGGTCCGCCAGAAAGCCGACCCGGCTGTCCGAATCCCGCCCTCTCCCTGGACAGGTTCGACGACCACGGCGGCGACCCGGTCGTCAATGGCCTCGAGGGCCGCCGGGTCGTCCCAGGGCAGATGGAGGACCGACGCCTCCATCCACTGGAAGGCCGTTCGGTAGGCCCGTGACCCGATGAGGGCCAAGGCCCCCTGAGTCTCCCCGTGGTAAGCGCCTTCGAAGGCCACGAACGTGGGTCGACCCGTCGCCACATAGGCCGTCTTGAGGGCCCCCTCGATGGCCTCAGTGCCGCTGTTCGTCGGATAGACTGCCGTCAGCCCCTCGGGCAGGAGCGTCTTGAGCCGACGGGCCCAGCGGACCTGAATCTCGGCGGGCCACACGCCGTACACCATGACGTGGGCATGTCGTCGGACCTGCCGGACGACGGCCCGCTCGACCGCCGGATGCCGATGGCCTAAGACATTGACCATCAGGCCCGACGTCAGGTCCATCCAGGCCCGCCCGTCGGCATCATAGACGAAGGGGCCCTGCCCGCGCACGATACGGAGAGCCGGACGCTCGGGTCCGATAGGACCCAGGGGTAAGATGGACATCGCCCGTCGCTCTGGAAGTCGAGGTCAAGTCCCGGGTTGTCGGGCATCCAGGGCGGACCCCTCTTCTCTACCGACCCCAGCCGACTTCCCCAACAGCCTAATTGCCGAACCCCCAAGCCAGGTCAGCCGGCGACCTCGGCCTTTTCCTTCTTGGGAACGATCTCGCTACTATGGCCGCCAAACAGACGGGCCCTCGGGTCGATGAACATCTTGGCCGCCCCGACGGCGATGGCTGCCTGGCCGAAGCCCGTCACCAAGAGCTTGAGATTCCCGACGCCCTCTACACTGGCGATATCCCCGCAGGCGAAGACACCCGGCAGACTCGTCTCCATCCGAGCATTCACCTTGATGTAACGTCCGTCCAACTCGAAGCCCCACTCGGCCAGGGAGCCGATTTCAGCCTTAAACCCCAAAGCCAGAATGACGGCGTCGACCGGGATCGTTTCTTCCTCCATCGTCCGATTCTGATAAATGACGGCCTCCCGGACCCAGGCATCACCCCGAAGCTCTTTGAGCTCATAGGGCGTCTTGACCGTCACGGGAGCAGCCATCAGTTCCCGCACGCTCTTCTCGTGGGCCCGAAATTCGGTCCGGCGGTGGATCAACGTGACGTGTCGGGCGATAGGATAGAGGTGAAGAGCCCAGTCTACGGCCGAGTCGCCGCCCCCGACGATGAGCAGGCGCTTGCCCCGGAAATCCTCGAAATTCTTTGCGAAGTAGTAGACACCCCGACCCTCAAAGGTTTGTACGCCAGGCTTGTCCAGCCGGTTCGGGTTGAAGGCCCCGATGCCGGCACAGATGAGGACCGTCCGCGTCCAGTGGCGCCGGCCCTTGTCCGTCGTGATTACGTAAATGCCGTCCGGCTCCTGTTCCAACTGGACAGCCCGTTCTTCGAGACACACGGCCGGATGATATCGAAGACCTTGGTCGATAAGGCTCGCCGCCAAGTCCTTGGCCAAGACCTCTGGGAAGCCAGCCACGTCGTAAATGAGCTTCTCGGGATATAGCGTAATCAGTTGGCCCCCCAGCTCGGGGAGGGCCTCGATGATCTTCGTCCGCATTTCCCGGAGACCCGCATAGAAGGCCGCGAAGAGACCGACCGGTCCGCCGCCGATGATGGTCACATCGTACACATCCCGTTCCTGGGTCATAGGCGTCTCCCAGGTGTAGAGTCCAAAACCGGTTCTTCATTGCGGGATCTCAGCACTTCAAGGTCCCATAGCATGGCACACCCCGACCGATTTTAGCAAACACGGCGTAAGCTATTCGGAGCGACCCCGCGGATCCCCTCAGGGGCAGCCTCCAAGACCCCGACCGGCATGCCGGTGGGCGGACCGGAGACGGAAGACAGGCTCTGAACCCCGTTCATGGTCCTTAGTCTCGGTCCCCTACCGCTGGTCCCCATTCCCCGGCTGACGAAGCTGGGCGGGGCGGCGGGGATGTTTGGGGGACCCCGCTCTAGCGAGCGGAGTGGGGATTTCGGAGACGCCGCTAGGAATTCGCTACTTGGGTTTACCTATCTAGGCTCATGACCTGCCCGTTCGTACCCCCGCAGATCCGGAGGGGCGACCGCCAGGGCCTGGCAGGCGGCTTCGTAACGGGCCCGTAGGTCTTCCGGTACGGCGGCTGGTTCAAGAACCTCCAAGTTGATGGCCACGTTCGCCAGGGCAGCGGCCAGACCCGCCCGGGCTATATAATAGGCCGTCTGAACGTCCGAACGCATCGAGGCTAAGCCGTGGGGTACCAATTCTTGACAAGCCTGGAGGGCCTGAAGGCATAGCTCGGCGACCTCCAGGGGGACGCCGGCGGCCCGCAGGGTTGCCGTCCGGATGGCCTCGGCACGGGCCGCCCGTTCGGCCTCTGTCGTCTGCGACTGGCGACGGGCCTCAAGCACAGCCTCGAAGGTCCGGACGTCCTCATCGACCAAGGCCAAGGCTCGAAGTTTCCAACCGGCGATGCGGCCGGCGACCTCGGGGAACCGGGTCCGCCAGTCGGGGGCGACCCTGGAGGACTGGGCACTACGGAGGACGTACATCTGCAGGAGGGCCGCCGCCGATGCCGCCGCCAGGGCCGCGATGGACCCGCCACCCGGCGTGGGCGTTGCCGCGGCGACGGCTTCGATGAAGTCCCGCACGCTTCGATCGACCCAGGCCATCGTCTACCTCCTTAGAAGGCCATGGACTCCAGACCTTTGGATGCTAGGGAACTATCCCCACTCAGGTTGCGACTATAGGATTTGTTCCCCCGCGTCCCGTCTCTCTCCCAGGAGCGAGGACACCCGGCGGGCCTGCCGGGGACCCGACTGGATCCCGCACTCCGCTGCGTTCCACAGTCAACGACGCTTACATTGCCCATTTCCCTACTTGGGGTGTCAGACCCTCCAGGCCGTCCAGGTAGGGCCGGAGAGCGGGTGGGATGAGGACCGAGCCGTCAGCCTGCTGGTAGTTCTCGAGGAGCACGACAAGGGTCCGCCCGATGGCCAGGCCGGAGCCGTTCAGCGTATGGACGTATCGGGCCTTGCCGCCCCCGGTCGGACGGTACCGTAGGCCCATCCGCCGGGCTTGGAAGTCCCCACAGTTCGAGCAGGACGAGACCTCCAGCCACCGCTGTTGGCTCGGGAGCCACGCCTCGACGTCGTACGTCTTGGTCGCCGCAAAGCCCATGTCGCCCGTGCACAGGAGCATGACCCGGTAAGGGATACCCAACCGCTGGAGAACCGTCTCAGCGTGCTGGGTCAGCACCTCCAGGTCGGCGTAAGAGCGCTCCGGCGTCGTAATGTGGACGAGCTCGACCTTGTCGAACTGATGCTGGCGGATGAGACCCTTACTTTCCTGGCCATAGGTGCCAGCCTCCCGCCGGAAACAGGGGCTCCAGCAGACGAGCCGGATGGGCAAGTCCTGCTCCGAGAGCGTCTCCTCCCGGAAGAGGTTCGTCACGGGGACCTCGGCCGTCGGGATCAAAAACAGGTCGTCAGACGGGATGGCGTAGAGGTCCGCCTCGAATTTCGGGAGTTGGCCCGTGCCGGTCATCGTCGCCCGGTTGACGAGATAGGGGACCCAAACTTCCTGGTAGCCGTGTTCCCGGATATGCAAGTCCAACATGAATTGAGCAAGGGCCCGGACGAGTCGGGCACCCCAGCCCTTGAACAGGGGAAAACGGGTGAGGGCGATTTTAGCCGCTCGTTCTAGGTCTAAGATCCCTAAGAAGCGACCGAGGTCCACATGGTCTCGGACGGGGAAGGCAAAGGACGGGACCTCGCCCCAGCGGCGAACTTCGACGTTATGCACGGCGTCCGACCCGACGGGGACGGACTCGTGGGGAACGTTGGGAACCCGCAGAAGCCAGGCTTCGACCCAGGCGTCCAGTTCGGCGACGCGGGCGTCCAATTCCTCGATGCGGGCACTGATGCGCTGGTTCTCCTGCAAGAGGTCCGTCGGGTCCTGGCCGGCCTGTTTGAAGCGACCGATCTGACGGGTCAGTACGTTTCGACGATGCTTAAGGGCCTCGACCTCCTGAAGGAGCGACCGGCGGAGGGCATCTTTTTCTAAGAACTCGTCGAGGCCGATGTCGACGCCCCGCTCGGCCATCTTGCGACGAACGTACTCGACATTTTCTCGAATCCACCGGAGGTCTAACATCGCTTACCCGGACAGGCGGTGGGGTGGCAAGGTGCAAGATACAAGATGCAGGATCCTGGATGCAAGCCACAGGATGTGAGCCCCGCTCGCTAAGGCGGGGTCGTCAGGATGCGAAATTGAGGTCCCGGGCTCCAGAGAAAGGGCCCATAGGACATAGAGCCCAAAGGGGTTCAGGGCTATTCGAGTCGCCTGACTCAGGACGAGGGGAACCCGTCTTCCAAAGAGGTCTGGAGTCGGGGGGTCTGGCGTCCTTTCCTGGGACCCGAGACCCGGGAAAGACGGAGGTCACGGTGATGTGGGAGTTTCTCAAGCGGCGGTGGTGGGAGCTTCGGTCCGCCGT
>JANXAA010000004.1 GCA_025061865.1 Acidobacteriota bacterium
TCGGACGTAAGGGCCGTGAAGAGGGAAGGACCCGCCAGAATTCCATGGTCGGCCCGCCCCGTTCCTGACTCCGGAGGGGTGGCCGCAAGCGGCGGGCGACAACCTCATAGTTCCTTTTCGCAGGCCACAGGGCGGGGTCCCCCCGCAGGGCCGACCGATAGTAGAATAGGGCCTCCTGGAGTAGGACGGGGTCCCCCCGCCGTTCGGCCTCCTGGAGGGCCCGGTTCCCCAAGGCTAAGAAGGCCCAGGCCCGATAGCGCGGCGAGCGGGCGATGACCCTGTCGAGGGTCTCCGGCGTCCCCTGCTGGAGAGCCCGATAAGCTGCCTGGGCCTGAACGTACCGCCAGAGCGACCATCCGAAGGCGATGCCCTCGAGAAGGATCGCCGTCAGGACGACCCGTCGGAATCCGACCCACGGGAAGCCCATACAGACCTCCAAGAGAATCCCAGCCCGCCCAAGCCCAGAAGGGCGACCCCCGCCAGAGTCCAGCCGAACCGTCGTCCGTCCAAGGACTGCGAGGGGGTAAGCGCCATGAGACGGCGCTCCCGCAATCCGATCGACCGGAGGGCCGACCCCAGGCTTCCGCCGGTCGATACGGGGATTGTCGCCCCCCAGGGCCCTAACTCAGTCATCAGGCGAAACATCTCGGGAATGGGCTCCTCCGGACCCTGGACGGCGATCCAGTACAAGCGCCGGTGGGCCGCCTGAAAGGCCCGGGCCAGGGCATCTGGGTCTTGGACCCGTCCGGCTCCGTCGGACAGGAGCACCACGGCCGAGAAGTCGCCCGCCACGGTCAACTCCAGGGCTCGCTGAAGAGCCGTGTCGATGACGGTGTCCCCAAAGTCGGCTCGCTGGAATCGCAGGACCTGCCGGAAATGATGGGGGTCCGACGTCCCCGCCGTGTACACGACAGGAGTCCGGCCGAACCCGACCAGGGCCCATCGACCCGTCGGGAATGCGTCGAGGAACTCCGCCAAGGCCCGGTGAGCGACGTCGATCTTCAGTGGATTCGTCCACCGGCCATGCCAGGGCGCAAACATGCTGGCGCTCTGGTCGACGACAAAGACGACTTGTACACCGTGGACCCACCGGAGACGGGGTCGGAGGACCCGCTGGGGCTCGCTCAGGCCGAGGACGATACCAACGACGAAGATCGCACCCAGCCCGCGCTCGACCCATTCCAAGACTTGGGACGCCGGGTCCCGAGGCACGACCCCGAGAGTCGGAAACCGGAAAGCCGCTCGCCGGGAAAGTGCCAGGGGGACCAAGACGAGGGGGAGCAGGGCTAACCAGTAGGGTCGCGCGAACTCCATGACCGACGCTCCAGGCGGTCCAGGTCTTGGACCAAGCGCCGAATGCGTGCCAGGACTTCCGATCCATCTTCCGGGTCGGGGTCCGGCCGATAGAAAGTCACCTCCCGAAGCTCGAAGAGCCAGGCCAGGTCGGGGCGGAGCCGGCCCGCCGGGGGCCAGCGTTGCAAGAGTCGGTCCAAATCATGGGGAAACAGGGCCGTCCCGGCCTTCGCCTCCAGGGCCTCCCAAAGCCGGGTCAGGGCCTCGGTCGGGTCCTGGGTTTCTCGAACCCGGCGGACGACGGCTCGGAATAGGCGGGGCCGCCGTCGACGGCGCCAAGCCCATAGGGCAGTCCATCCGCCGATGAGTCCGGCCAAGACGCCGCCGTGGCCGTAAACGGCGCGCCGGGAGGGCTGAGGCGGAACGAATTCCAGCGTCGGTTCAGCCCCCGAGCCGGCGAGCGGGGAGAGATAGACTGTCACAGGCGGGACCTCTACACTGTAGGTCCCCTCGGGCCCTTGGAAGCGCAGGGTCCGACCCGGAATCTGCACGGGAATGACGTCGAGGGGGGATAGAAAGACCTGATAGGTCCAGCGAATTCGGTGGATACCCCCTCGGTACGTCCGGTGGACAGACCGAAGTTCGAGCCACTCCGGGAGGTCCCCCTCATGAAGGCTCGACCGGTCTAGTCGATGACCCGAGGAGACCCGCACACGGGCCTCGACGACGAGGAGGTCACCCACCCAGTAGCCGAAGGCCCGCTCGGGTTGAGCCTCGACGACGACCGGGAGTCCCAGGATCAAGATGGCGATGCCCCCCATCGACGCTCCAGGAAAAAGGAAAGGAAGGTTTCGACTCGAAAGGGTTCGACGACAGGATAGAAGTCTACGTCAAGCCGACGACACTCCTCTCTCAGCCAGGCGTCCCACTGTCGGACCCGCCGAGCGATTTCGGCCCGAAGCCGCGGCCGAACCCAGAGACTGCGCTGGGTGCCCGTCTCGGCATCCATCAGGCGGACCCGGCCATCTCGGAGCTGGCCCTGGGTCTCCACCGGGTCCCGCAAGACGACCGCCACGGCGTCGTGCCGATGGACATGCGCCAGGCCCCATCGCACGACGTCTTCCGGCAAGTAAAAGTCCGATATCCACAACACTAAAGCCATCGAGTTCGGCAGAAGGGTCAGGGCTTGATAGAAGCCCGTCAATGAAACTCGACGGGTCCCCGCCCGAAGCTCGGGAGGCCTGTAATCCCAAAGACCTGCGCCGATCTCCCAAGCCTGCTGGGGGGACCGACTGGGCGGCACGTACCAGACCCCCTCTTCCCGGTATCCGATCAGGCCAAAGCGGTCCCCCAAGCGGTACGCCGAGTACGCCAGGCACACGCAGATCTTCGCCACCTCCCGAAGCCGGGCATAGCGGCCCGTCCAGGCCATGGACGCTGTGAGGTCCACCAACGCCACGACGGGGACGGCGACCGTCGAACGGTACCGCCGGACCAAGGGGACAGGTGAACGAGCTCGCTGGGTCGCTACGGGATCGATGCGCCGAAGGTCGGGTCGATGGGTCAGAGGGGTATAGCCGTCAAATCGACCTGTACTTCCGGGTAAGATCCCCCGGTGGACTCCGGCGACGAAGCCCCCGACGGACGTCCGAAGGGTATACTCCACGACCTCCAGGAAGGCCGTAAGCTCTTCCACCCCTACCCCCTCACACACTCCAGGACCCGACCGATGAGCCGGTCCACTAAGTCCGGATACCGGACCAGGGCAGCCGGCCGGACAAAGATGCGATGCCGCCAGACCTCCCGAAGGACCTCATGGATGTCCTTCGGCGTCACGTAGTCCCGGCCGTCATACACAGCCGCCGCCTGCGCCGCCATGACCAGGTGGATCATCCCCCGGGTCGACACCCCGGCCAGGATCTGCCTGTCCAGGTCGGGCACGTCCTCCAAGACGACCCCGGAGTCGGCCGGACGGCGGGTCGCCTGACCGAGGCGATAGACGTACTGGAAGGCCTCGGGACTGACGTAGACCTCCGTCCGAATGACCCGGGCCAAGGCTTCCAGCTCTTCCAACGTCACGACGGGCTCGACCCGACTGAGGACCTCCTCCATGTCGCCATAATAAGCTGGGTCGGCCAAGACCCGGACTTCAGCCTCGGGTTCAGGATAGGGCACCTCGATGGCCATCAAGAAGCGGTCTAACAAGGCTTCCGGGATCGGATACGTCTCGGCGACCTCCAAAGGATTCCGGGTCGCAACGGCCGTCATGTGAGGCAGGGCAAACGTGCGAGTCGCCGTCGTCACCCGCCGTTCCTGCATGACCTCCAGAAATCCTGCCTGCGTGCTGGGTAGAAACCGATTCACTTCGTCCAACAGCACGATACCCAACTGCGTCCCATGGCGCAGAAGACGGCCCGGATAAAACCGCAGTTGGCCGCCCTCGTCGGGAAAGGCCGTCATGAGGGCCTCGGAAAAGAGGAAGTCGGGGGAGCCCTGGAAGCGCTCGCTGACGCCCCCGACGGCCCGGGCCAGACATTGGGCCAGGAGGGTCTTGCCCTGCCCCGGTGGACCGTAGTAAATCACGTGGCCTCGCACGAAGAGGGCATAGGTCGTCAAGCGCACGACCCGGTCCAGACCCAAGACGACCCGACCGACGACCTCGTTCAAGCGCCGCATCGCATCACGCGCCGTCTGAAGCATCTCAGAACCCATCGTCGCCGCCTCCGGCCAGCCCCGGCCGGCGTACTCTTCAGCCCCATTGTACCAAACCGGTCCAGCCCTCCGGAAAGGCACGAGCTTCGCACAGGTCTGGAAGGCGTCCCAGTCTTTGAGGTAACCCGATACTTCAACCCCTTCGGTATCGTGCGCGTTTTTTGTTAAACGACAGCTGGAGCACGGGTATAATGCAAGCGGCGAGGTGCGGGCTGCCCCTGGGCACTACCAGCGATGACGGCGTCTGACAGTCCAGGGCCGGGGGTTATCCCTCGGGTATGCGGATCGCCCAGCCGTCTTGGGCGACCCGAATCCCGGCGGCCTGAACCCGACGGGCGGGGTCGGAAGCCGGGTCGTTCAGGGGATTCGTGTTGTTGACGTGCGTGTAGACCCGCAAGGAAGCCCGTCGCCGGGTCATCCAGGCCAGACTCGTCTCGACCGGTATGTGGCCGATCGAGTAGGCGGACCGCCCGTAAGGGTCGATGGCCGTCAGTTCGTCGTCGCTCCAGAATGTCCCGTCGAAGATGAGGACGTCACTCTCTTCGGCGACCTGCTCGAGGTCGGGCGTCGTCTCACGGACGATGGGGGCATAGAGGAGGGTCGCTCCTGTCGTGCGTTCCCGGACCTGAACGGCGACGGTCGCCTCTGGGTGATCTTCCCACCGATATGTCGGGGGCTTGCCCGGCACGGGGACGGCCCGGACAAGCAAGCCAGTGTCCTCGTCCGTCGGTCCCAGGAGAGGGACCCACGTGCCCGGGACGAGGTCCCGCCACCGGGCCTTCACGGCCTCGAACATGGGATTTTGAGTGATCAGCGAGCGGACCCACGGTGTGGCGTAAACACTCACATAAGCCCGGGGGTCCGAGATGGGCCCCCGGAAGTTCAGGAGCCCCCCGCAGTGGTTGACGTCCCCATGCGTGAGGACGACAGCCTGGACGGGAGTCCCCCGGACGGCGCCGCGGGGACTCAGGAAAGGGTATCGGACGAACATCGCCCGAATTTCCGGGGGCGTATCGAGCAGGACCCACGCGGTGTCGTCGGCCGAAACGGCCAGGGCCGCCTCCATCCGAGTCGGGAGCTGACCCGCCCGGGCTTGCTCACAGTACAAACAGTTGCAATTCCACTGGGGAAGGCCCCCGCCTCCCCCGGTCCCGAGGAAAACGACATGCACGACGTCCCTCTCCCCTGAGAGCTAGGCAACGGGCTGGGGCAAATGGGCAGGCCAGGCGTGCAGGCCAAAGGCCCCTTGGGTGCATCGGGTCCTACGAGCAGTTCGCTACGCGTCACGAGCCCCTTTCGTCATGCCGTTACGCCATTCGCGCCGTCACGTCATCGTAAGGTGTACAGCCGTCCCCCCGGACGACGTACTCGAGGTAGACGGCATCCAGGAGGGCCCAAAGGAGGTCCGTCTTGAAGATAAAGGCGTTCAAGCACCGTCGTTGGTCATCGGCCGTGACACAGTAGCGGCGAAGGATATCCAGGGCCTCCTCGGCGTCCTGCCGACCCGCTTGGAGCCGCCATTCAAAGTAGGCCAGGCCTTCGGGCTGAATCCAGGGATAATGGTACCGTAGGGCCGTCAGGCGGGTCTGGTGCAGGTCCGGGGCCAACAGCGTCGTCAGCGAGGCGGCGACTCCCTCCAGCCAGCCATGCGTCTTGCAGAAGGCCACGTAGGCATCGCAGGCCATACGGACCCCGGGAAGAATTTCGGCGTTCTGGACCTGCACCGGCGTGAGTCCCACGGCCTCTCCCAGCTTCAGCCACGCGTCAAGGCCACCCGGTCGGTCGGCCAGCCCGTCGTGGTTTAGAATTCGCCGGACCCAGGTCCGACGGACCTCTCGGACGGGACAGTTTGCCAGGATGGCTGCATCCTTCAAGGGCAGGACGGACTGATAGTAGAAGCGCTGGACGACCCAGGCCCGGAGTTGGCCTGGCGTCAGCTTTCCCTCATGCATGAGTTGGTGGAAGGGGTGCAGGTGGTGGTACCGACGGGCACCCTCCTGCCGGAGGGCCTCGACGAATTCGTCAAAAGGGAGGGGGCGGTCACCGATGGTCACGGATCCTTCTCCCCTTTCTAGAAAGTGACGATTCATCGCCCTGGGTAGATGGGCAGGTCAGCCGAGAGGCAGGTGTACATAGATCCCTTAGGGGATGGCCCCGTCCTGGAGTATCCCCTCAGGCAGGTACGTACGGTCGTGCGTCCCTATTCATCCTGCCTTCTGCAGTACCCATGTCGTTGGCATCCCATCGAGGCGCTTTATCAGCAAAGATCGTGCCAGCCGAAGGGGTCCCTCGCGCAGGACGGCGATAAGTCGTCCGATTCCGATCTTGACCGGAGCCACGGAATGGTCCATGGAGCAGCCTTTGGGTGGGTCATTTAACCCACTGGGACCTTTGACCCGGTGAGCGGCGTGGGTCCGATTCGGCGAGTGTGGACAGCCCTCTTCTCACTGGAGAATGGATCCGGCTAAACCCTTCACCGGGTGGGACAATTGGGGTCTGGCCCACCGGGTAGATCTGAAACCCATAGACGGAGAGGAAGACAAAGGAATTCTTTAAGCAATTCGACGTCGCCGATCCGTCGGGCGTATCCGTCCCCGCCGTCGCGGTGGGGAAGATCCCTGCAGATTTTGACAGGCGCCGACAGGCGCCATCGATGCGCCTTCGGCGGGTAACCTTCAGGCGTACACCATCGTCGTGGCGACCGATACCCATACGAGACAGGCGCTGGCGCGAGCGGCTCTCAATCAGATGTTTATCCCTGAAGCGCCCGTCGTCTTGGTTTTTCTTTCAAGACCCGGGCCGTTCGGTCATCGAGTATGGCGACGGGGCCCCGAACTGTATACCTCCAGGACACCATCATTGCGTGCACCTATGCGTAACGGGCGGCGACGGCCCTGGGACTGGCCATTGGCTAGGTGGAAGCCTCTGACGAGGCCGTTCGACAGGAAATCTTTTGAATCGAGGCGATGGTAGCGGGGGCGGGATTTGAACCCGCGGCCTTTGGGTTATGAGCCCAACGAGCTACCGGACTGCTCCACCCCGCAGTACACGGCATGAGGAAGGAAAATCTCTAAGTAAGATAGACTTCGTCTCGCCCTTTGTCAACGGCTTCTATCGCCGGGTCTCGAGGGGGTGACACGTATCGGTGTACGGGTCGATTTCGCTGGCCTGGACCTGCCGAGTGACGTCCCTCCTCAGGTGCTGGGCCCCGGGACTCGTCTTCTTACAGCCTCGCATCCTGCACGCGGAAGACCCCCTGAGGACCCCGCTTTAGCGGGCGGGGCCTGGACTTTGCACCTATATCCCGCATCTTGCATCCTATATGCATCTTGCATCCCAATTCTGTCATGGACCAAATCGTCCACAGCTTGACGGGTTACTTTGTCGCACGAGCCTACCCCCGGCGGGCCGAGGTCCCGCGCCCTGCGTTATGGGGCGTCCTCCTGGCAAACCTGCCGGACATAGATAGTGCCGTCGGCTTGGTGGGACCGCCGATCACGTATATTGGGGTCCACCGAACTCTGACCCATGCCGTCCTCGGCTGGCTGGTACTTCCACTGCTGGGGCTTCTCCTTCCAGTCCGATGGCGGGGTCCTACACGGGCCTGGCTCCCTCTGGCTTATCTGAACTGGGGCCTGCACATCCTGATGGACTTGCTGACGGTCTACCCAACTTTCTTGGGTTGGCCCTTCACGTGGGCGCAAGTGTGGGCCGGCTGGCAGTTTGTCCTGGCGCCTTGGGTCTGGCTGGCCGGCGGTATCGCCCTCCTCCTGGAGCGGTGGCGGCCCCGGCAGTCGGTCACTGTGGCGCTCGGATTTCTGACCTTCCAGGCGCTGTATTACGTCCACGCCGGCTGGCTCCACGCCCGGGCCGAACGTTCCCTCCAAGCGTGGGTCGCCCGTCATCGAACGGGTCCATCCGACACCCTAGCGCGCCTATGGGTCCTGCCCCTACCCTGGCGCCATGACCATTGGCTTGGGGTCGTCCACGATGGGAAGACCGTGGACCGCTGGTACCTCCCGCCCGGTGGGACCGGATGGCGACCCTTACAGAAGTTGGACCTCCGGCGTTGTCCCGACGTTCAGGCCTTAGCGTCGAATGCAACAGCCGAGCGATTTTTCCGCTTCGCCCGGGTCTGGGCCTGCCAGGCCGTCCCGGCCTCGGCGGAGTCGTCTCCGACGGCTTACCTTTATTTCGACGTGCGTTTCTTCTACCCAGACGTCCCGGTATGGCCGAATCTGCATGGAATGCGACTCCGTCGGCGGGTGCCCTTTGTCCTGCGCGTCGAGCCAGAGAATCCCGGCCCCGCCTGGCGGGTCTGGTACATAAGAACGGCCTTCTTAGAATAGGGCCATTCGGGGATTCGGCCCTTCGGGCGTTCGGGACTCGAGAATTCAGGCAGTTCAGGGGTCAAAGATATCAATGTCTTTGCCGAGCTCCTGAAAATACCGTAAGGGCCCGTGGGCCAGACGGCCGCATTCCCAAACTGCCGAATGCCGGATGTAGGGGTATGTTGAAAGCGATCGCTTTTGACTTCAATGGGGTCCTCATCGATGACGAGGCCGTGCACTATCAGTTGATTCGAGACCTCGTGGCGCCCCTGGGGATCGTCGTCACGGAGGCCGACTATCTTGAGAAGTACGTCGTCTATCGGGATGACGATGCCTTCCGGCAGGTCCTGACCGATGCCGGTCGGCCGGCGACGCCGGACCTCGTCGAGCGTCTTGTACAGGAGAAGCAGCGTCGGTACCTGGAGGCGGCCTTGCGGAATCTGCGCGTGTGTCCGGGCGTCCCGGCGTTCATCCCGGCGGTCGCGGCCGCTTATCCCTTGGCCGTCGTCTCAGGGGCGGCCCGGGCCGAGATCGAAGCCATCCTGGGGCACATCGGCCTCCGATCTTACTTCAGGGTCATCGTCGGGGCCGAAGACGTGGCCCATGGCAAGCCGGCTCCAGACGCTTACGTCGAGGCAGTCCGTCGCTTACGGACTTGGGTGCCGGACTTGCGGCCGGCCGAGGTCCTGGCCATCGAGGACACACCGGGCGGCCTCTTGGCGGCCCGACAGGCGGGTCTCCGGACGGCGGCCGTGCTGACGACGTTTCCGGCTGAGGCCCTTCGGGACGCCGACCTGATCCTGTGGGACGGCCTGGAGCGCTTTCCGTGGGTCCAGGTCCATTTACTCTTTGAACAGACGGAAGAGCCATGACTTAGCGCTGGGTGAGGCTGGGGCAAAGAGTAGGAAGGACCCCTTGCGTTTTGCCCGATGCTCGCCGCCCTGAGCTCTCTCACTGGGTGAGAAAGGGAGCGACATGGGATTCCTGCAAGAAGGGGACTCTCGGACCGTCCCCCGTCTGGGCCGCTTGAAGGGCTCTTTCCAGCACGTGCCGGAGCTCCCGGACATTGCCCGGCCAGGGATAGGCCAACATACGTACGAGGGCCGACTCAGAGACGCCCAGCCAGCGGCCCTGGGAGATCTGCTGGACCAAGTAATGGGCCAGGTAGGGGATGTCTTCCCGGCGTTCGGCCAGGGCCGGGACGGTCAGCACGTGCTGCGAGAAGACGTCTATCAAGCGGTCGACCAAGGGCCGCCGGCCGGTGCCGACCCGGTGGAGGTCATCGGGGCTAATCAGGATCCACCGAATATCCAGGCGTTGTTCGATGCCCTCGAGGGTGATGCGGGGATTCATCAGCCAATCGGCCAGGCGGTCTTGGACGTCCGGCGGACACTCGTGGACGTTGCGGAGCACGACGGTCCCCTGATGGAGGGGCCACCAGAGGAGTGGGGTCGGGCCTTCAGGTTCCTGGAAAGACATTCGGTAGGGGTCGTCCGAGCGGTCCATGTAGCAGATACGGAGAGCATCCCGAGGACGGCTCAATTCGTGAAGCCATCTGGCTAAGGTCGTCTTGCCGGACCCCGGGGGTCCGACGATGGCGACCGGCGCCGATAGAGGGGCGACGGCGACGGCTCGGCGGATGAGCCGATATACGGGCCCAGAAAAACCCCAGAAGGGAAACGGGGCCCAAGCCGCCCAGTGAAGACTCGAGGGACGTCTCACGCCGGCATGAGCGTCCCACCATCGAACGATCCAGAAGATGACCCAAAGTAGGCTCCGAAAGGTGGGGTTCCTCAGCCGGGTGGTCTCGGTCCAGAGGAGGGCCACGCTGTGAGACGTCAAGGGTATGGCCAGCACACCGCAGGGAGCTTCCGTCAGCCGCCATTGGATGCGAGGAGCCGCAGCGGCCCGCTGGAGGGCCCACTCTTGCAGATCTGCCGGCGGGGGGGCCAAGTCTGTGTCCAACAGGATGGTCGGCGTACCCGCGAGGGTCTGACGGAGGATCGTGACCCGATGGATAAAGCCACGCTGGATACAGACTTGAAGTATCTTACGGACGGCCCGTTCCGGGTCCTCTCGGACGGACACTTGCCATTCCGTGTAGAGGTCCTCAGCGAGTTGTCGGTCCGCCTGGAAGCCGTGGAGGACCTCTTGACAGGGAGCGTCTAGGTCTTGCGCCGAGGGCGTCGTCATCGAGTCCATCTGGGCCATGGCCGATGTCGGGACCCGGTCCAACAGGAGGATCACGCGGCCCAGGCGGATGTCCTCTACACCGGAGACCTCGACCTCGTCCTGGATACGGTGACCGTCCACGAAGGTTCCATTCTTTGAGTCCAGGTCCCGTAAGACGACCCGGTCCGTTAAGACCCGGAGGGTCGCGTGGTAGCGGGACACCGTGGGGTCCACGACGACGATCTGATTGTCATGGGCCCGGCCGACGCGGTAGGTCTGTCCCGCCGTCAGGTACACCTCCAGCCGCAAAGCCGGTCCCTGAATCGTGAGTCTCCACACGAACGACTCCAAGGCCCTGCCATGGGGGGGTCTGGGGACTCGGCGCTATGCCCAACAGCCGGGCTCCCGAATTGCCGAACTGCTGAATGGCCCTCTTTAGAGGGCCTCGACGGCCATGGCGATGCCTTGACCCCCGCCGATACAGGCACTGGCCACGCCGTAGCGAAGGCCAGACCGGCGGAGTTCCCGAAGCAGGGTCAGGACCAGACGGGTGCCGGTAGCGCCCAGGGGATGGCCCAGAGCGATGGCGCCGCCATTGACGTTCACGCGGGAGCGGTCCAGCTCTAAGAGCTTCTCGACAGCCAAGTACTGGGCCGCAAAAGCTTCGTTGATTTCCCACCGGTGGACGTCTTCGACCCGTAGGCCCAGGCGGTCCAGGAGTTTCCGGATGGCCGGGACGGGTCCGATGCCCATCACGTCGGGCGGTACGCCGGCGACGGCCCAACCGAGGATGCGACCCAGGGGCTTCTTGCCGGCCGCTCGGGCTTCCTGAGTCGTCGTGACGACGACAGCCGCCGCTCCGTCGACGATCCCGCTGGCGTTACCAGGTGTGACGAAACCGTCCTCACTGAAGTAAGGCCGCAGGCCGGCCAGCTTCTCTAAAGTCGTGTCTGGTCGCACGTGGTCGTCCCAATCGAAAGTCTCCTCCCGGCCCTTCCACGACACTCGAACAGGCAGGATCTCGTCCCGGAAGAACCCTTCCGTCCGGGCTCGGACAGCCGCCTGGTGGCTCCGATAAGCATATTCGTCCTGGGCGGCGCGAGAAATGCCATGAATCTGAGCGAGCCTTTCGGCCGTCTCAGCCATCAGGAGGCCACAGAAGGGGTCCCGCAGGGCCAACCATAGCCAGTCTTGAAGTTGCAGGCTCTCCCCGAATCGGACGCCTCGCCGGAGACCCCAAACGACATGGGGCGCTTGGCTCATGTTCTCCATCCCGCCGGCGATGACCCATCGGGCTTCGCCGAGGCGGATCATCTGAAAGGCCTCGACGATGGATTGAATGCCAGAGCCACACAGACGGTTGACCGTGTAAGCGGGGACTTCGACAGGCAGGCCGGCCCGCAGGGCCACGTGGCGAGCCCCATAGATGGCGTCGCCGCTGGTCTGCAAGGCATTGCCAAAGACGACGTGGTCGACGGCGTCCGCCGGGAGGCCGACTCGGTCCAGCAAGGCGCGAACGACCTCGGCCCCGAGCTGGATCGCCGAGAGGTCAGCGAGGCGACCGTTCCAATCGGCAAAGGGGGTCCGCCCGCCGTCCACGATGACGACATCGGAAGCCATCGTCGCCCTCCCTTGGGCCAGCTATCAGCATACAAGATGCCAGATGCAGGATGCAAGATGCAGGCCTGGATGCCAGGTCCCGGGTCTCGGAAAACCAGAGCCAGGAACCCCAGACCCGCTTCGGTCGACACTAACAGTTCAGCCACTTTACCCTGACTCCCTCCCCCAGGGACGAGGGGACCCGGCGGACACGCCGGCCATCTGAACGGGTGCACGCGGGCTGGAGATGGCCGTCCCCGGTCGGCGGCCTGGGGGAGCGGCCGGGTAAGGGAGACCCCCACAGGAGTCGGGCGTCTGGGGTCAGGGATGATCAGGAGTCAGGAAAAACCATGGTCCCCGACTCCTGACCGCCCAACGCCCCCGCTCTAACGAGCCGGGGCTTGTATCTTGTATCCTGCATTCTGTATCTTGTATCCCCTGGGAGGTCGGCTATATGGCCTGTGTATTCTGTGCTATCGTAGAGCGGCAAGCGCCGGCGCGGATCGAATACGAAGACGATCAGGTCGTGGCCTTCCAGGATATCCATCCAGTGGCACCCGTCCATGTCCTAATCGTACCCCGGCGGCACATCGAGACACTCAACGAGGTAACCCCCGAGGATATATCCACATTGGGCCGGTGTTTGTATGTAGCTCGTCAGCTGGCCCGGGCGAAGGGGACCGACGAGCGAGGCTACCGAGTCGTCCTGAACGTTCGGGCCCTGGCGGGTCAGTCAGTCTACCACGTGCACTTTCATCTCCTGGGAGGCCGGCCCTTCCGATGGCCCCCGGGGTGAGGCCGTCGACTTTGCCGGTCGTTATGAAGGAATGGGTCCGGTCGGCCCGGAGATGAAGTCCTGAAGGAGGACAGGTATGAAGTTAGACCTTCCTCATTTTCATTCTCTCCGAGTCCGCTTCCTGATGGTGGGGGTCGCCCCGATGCTGTGGCTTTTGTTAGGGTTGGTCATCCTCAGCGGGTTCAGTCTCAACCGATTGTACCACCTGCACGAGCGGGGGACGCGTAACCTGGCCCAACAAATCGCGCGGGACATCGCCTATTACGTGCGGCTTCGGCTGGAAGACCCCCTGAACGAAGTCTTGGACCGGGCGATCCAGACCAACTCGGTCGCCCGGGCCGAAGTCTACGGTTCGGACGGACAGGTCCTGAGCATTCGGTCCAATGAGGTGCTGCATCAGGACCTCAACCCGTCGGCCTATCCGGAGGTCCAGCAGGCCCTCCGGGAAGGTCAAGAGCGAGCCCTCTTGCGTACGTCTCAGGAACGTTACATCGTCTACCAGGTCCCGATTCAAGCGCGTGGAACGCCCCTGACGGAAGCGGCCATCCTCGGGGGGGCTGGCGTTTTGAAGGCGGAAGGCGCGACCCAACAGGTGGTTGGCCGTCTCGTGGTGTATATGCCGCTTCGAGAATACGAGCATGCCCGCCGCTCCCTCCTGTGGCTCAGCGTCATCCTGATCACCGGCTTTGCCTTTATCAGTGTGCTCCAGGGCCAGCGGCTGATGAAATCCATTCGCAAGCGGGTCTTGGCCGTAATCGAGGGAGCGACGACCGTGGCCGAGGGACGCCTCTCCTACACGGTCCCGGCGTCGGGTCGGGATGAGCTGGCGACCTTGGGGAGCGCCTTCAATCAGATGGTCGAGCGCTTCCGTCATCTCATTCGGCAAGCCCACGGAATGGCCGATTCGCTAAAGGGCATGGCCGACCATCTCCGTCAGGGCGTCCGACGGGTTCAGGACTTGAGCCAATCGGCCAACCTATCTTTCGACACCATCGACGCCGCCATCGAGCAGGCTGTCCGCCAGATTGACGAAATTCACCAGAGCCTGGCCGACTTGTCCGCCTCGTCCCAGGAGACTTCTTCATCCGTCCTGGAGATGAACGCCACGGCCGAGGAGATGAATCATCAAGTCGAGCGGCTGACTCAGCAGATCGAGACGGCCACGTCGGCCGTCCAGGAGATGGTTTCCTTCATCCGGGAGGTCGACGCCAACGTCGAGCGGCTGTTTAACCTCATCGTCGAGACGACGGCGAGTCTCGAACAGATGGGGGCCTCGATTACCCAAATTGCTCGATCGGGTCAAGAGTCCCTGACTTTGGCCAATGCCGTCACCCACAACGCTCGAGAGGGCATTCAGTCAATGGAGTCGATGCTCCAGGTCATGAATGACATTCAAGCGGCCATCCAGGAGGCTTGGCAGGTCGTCAACCAGTTGGAGAAGCGGTCTGGCGAGATCGCCATGATCACGGGCGTCATCGAGGACATCGCCGACCAGACGAACTTGCTGGCCCTGAACGCGGCCATCATCGCCGCCCAAGCCGGTGAGTACGGCCGAAGCTTTGCCGTCGTGGCCGAGGAGATCCGTAACCTGGCGAACCGGACGGCCAGCTCGACAGGCGAGATCAATAAACTGATTGGTCATACCCAGAACGACATCACCATGACGGTTCAGAGTATTCAGCAGGGTCGTCAGCGGGTCCAGGAGGGCGTCCGTCTGGCGACGACGACCCATCAGGCCCTTCAGCAGATCTACGACTCGGCCCAGATGTCCCGTTCCAAGGCTCAAGAGATCGCCCGGGCGACGGAGGAGCAGACCCGGTCCATCCAGATGGTCAATCAGGTGATGGAGCAAATCCATCAGCTCGGTCAGCAAGTCGCTCGAGCGTCCCAGAACTTGCGGGTCGGGAGCACACAGATTCAGGAGACGATGGAGCAGATGCGAGACATGAGCGACATCGCCCGCCGGGCCACGGCCGAACAGCTCCGGGGGACTCGCTTGATTGCTCAGTCGGTCGAAATTACTAACAATAAGATTGGGACGATCGCCGATTCGGCGGACGATATCCGGCAGAAAGCGCACGAAATTCGAGAGTCAGCCCGCCGCTTTAAGGAGGTCTCCCTATTCAGCCAGCCGGAGATTCAGCAACTGGAGCAACTGACGGAGACTTTGCAATCTCATGCGGAGGCCCTTCATGTTCAGATGGGGTACTTTACTCTGTAGCCTCGGCCTGATGGGGATGGGCTTATGGGTCGTCCAGGCTCAGGTTAAGGTTAAGGGCGTCTTGGTCGTGGCGACGCCGACCAGTCCCTACCAGGAGGTCGCCGAGGGATTTCGTCGTCTGATGGAAAAGACGCCGGGGACGGAGTTCCGGATGGCCTATCTCCAAGGGGCCCCCGATGAGTTTCGCCGGAACTACGAATCGACCCTTCGATCCCCGGCGTATACGGTCGTCGCCGTCGGCGTCGACGCCTACCGGGCTATTCGAGACCAGGTCGAACCGAGCCGGACCGTGACCGCCTTGATGGCCGTGCCACCGGGCGGTCCTCGTCACACGGTCTCGGCGGTCGCCGACCCCGTGCAGGTCCTCCGCTTGCTTGAGGAGATGTGGGGAAAGAACATCCGGGTGGGCCTCCTACTCGGTGGGTCGGCCCGTTCCGAAGAGACGGTCTTTCAGAGCGCCGCCCAGGCCCATGGGATGAACCTGCGCACGGCGATCGTCGCCGAGGCCGCCCAGGCCGTCGATGTCCTCAAGGCCCTGGTCGATGAATCCGACGTGTTCCTTCTTTACCCGGATCCCGAGGTCCTGGCTGCCCTATCGCCGGAACTGATGATCCGTTACTGTCATGAACGTCGAGTCGCTATCGCCGCCCTCTTTGAAGGGGCCCTCCGGATGGGGGCGACGTTGGCCTTCGTCCCTCGCTACGGCGAAATCCCGGACATCTTGCGACAAGTCTTGAAGTATCCCGAGCAATTTGCTCCGGTCTCCTATCCCGGCGTCGAACGGGTCGTCGTAAACCGAGCGGCCCTGGCGATGGTCCGACTGAATCCCCCGCCGTCGAAGCTCAAGGGCGCCTCTATCGTGTTCCAGTGATAGGCCAACGGGGCAGATAGGCACCGAGGGTGACAAGGCAGGCGGTCTGGTCGGACTCCTCGCTTCCGTGTCGCCTGTCTGCTCCATCGATCCTCTACTCCACTGCCGAATTGCCGAACGCCCAAACGGCCCATCTGCCGACCTGTCCCTTAGGGTTTCCTCCGATGATCCCGACAGACGTCATCTTAGCTCACAACCTGACTTTGGACGAGTATGACCGCATCGTCCAACTCCTGGGCCGAGCCCCGAATCTGGTCGAGTTGGGGATGTTTTCGGCCCTGTGGAGCGAGCACTGTAGCTACAAGAGCTCCAAGGTCCACTTGCGGCGTTTCCCGACGGAGGCCCCGTGGGTCGTCCAGGGGCCTGGTGAAAACGCCGGCGTTATCGATATCGGCCAGGGCCTGACGGCCGTCTTCAAAATCGAGAGTCACAACCATCCGTCCTTTGTCGAACCCTTCCAAGGCGCCGCTACGGGGGTCGGGGGTATCCTGCGAGACGTCTTCGCCATGGGGGCCCGCCCCATCGCCCTGATGGACGCCCTGCGGTTTGGACCCCTGGACGTCGTCCGGAACCGGCTCCTCATGCACGGCGTCGTAGCCGGTATCGCCCATTATGGGAATTGCGTGGGTGTGCCGACCGTCGGCGGAGACGTCTACTTCGAGCCGTGCTACTCGACGAACCCCTTGGTCAATGTATTCTGCCTGGGGATCGCCCCCCGAGATCGTTTGCACTTCGCCCGGGCCCGGCACCCAGGTCGCTCGATCCTTTACGTCGGCGCCGAGACGGGGCGGGATGGCATTCACGGGGCCAACATCCTAGCATCCCGGGCCTTCGACGAGACGGCCGAGGCAAAGCGGCCGTCCGTCCAAATCGGCGACCCCTTTATGGAAAAAATCCTTATGGAAGCCTGCCTGGAAATCATGCAGGCAGGCCTCATCGAGGCCATCCAGGACATGGGGGCGGCGGGCCTGACGTCGTCTGCGGCCGAGATGGCCGCCCGCGGCGGCTGCGGCGTCATCCTCTTCCTGGACCGGGTCCCCCTGCGGGAGCCCAACCTGACGCCCTATGAGATCATGCTTTCAGAAAGTCAGGAACGGATGCTCCTCATCCTGAAGGAGGGGACTGAGGCCGCGGCCGAAGCCATCCTACGCCGGTGGGGCGTGGCCTATGCCGTCGTCGGCCACCTGACGGACGATGGGCGGCTTCGCCTCCGATGGCAGGGCGAGTGGGTCGCCGACGTCCCCGTGGCGGCCCTCGTCAGCGGTCATCCTGTCTATGACCGACCCGGGACGCCGTACACACTTCCCCCAGCGGAGACCATCCCCTGGAAGGAACCGTCGGACCTGAACGACGTCGTCCGGACGTGGATCCTCTCGGAAGACTTTGCGTCTCGGCGGTGGATCTACCGGCAGTACGACCACATGGTCCAGATCAACACGGTGCGCCGGCCGGGTCACGACGCGGCCGTCCTGCGGGTCCAGGGCACATCCGCCGCCCTGGCGATGACCCTCGACGGCAACGGCCGCCTGTGCTACGTCGAACCCTTCGTCGGGGGCCTGATGGCCGTCGCCGAGGCGGCCCGTAACGTCACGGCCGTCGGCGCCCGCCCGATGGCCCTCACGGACTGCCTGAACTTCGGGAGTCCGGAGAATCCGCCCGTGATGTGGCAGTTCCGACAGGTCATCGAGGGTATGCGGGAAGCCTGCCTGGTGCTGGGCCTACCGGTCGTCAGCGGGAACGTCAGCTTTTACAACGAAACGGAGGGCCGGCCCATCTATCCGACGCCCGTCGTCGGGATGGTCGGCCTCATCGAGGACATGGGTGCCTTCCCGATCCCCGTCGCCCACTGGACCCACGCCGGGGACGCCGTCTACTGGGTCGGCCGTATTACCCCCGTCCTGACGGGCTCGACCTGGGCCCGCCAGCATGGGGTCCTGAACCTGGGCTCCGTGTCCTTCGACATTCAGTACGAGGTCCGCTTTCAGGCGGCTCTCCGACAGGCCATCCGCCGGGGCTGGCTCCACACTGTCCACGACGTCAGCGACGGCGGCCTCCTGTGGACCCTTGTCGAGGCCAGCTTGTCCGGTGAGGGTGACCTCGGGTGGGACCTTACCCTGGACCCCCCGGCCAGCCGTCTGGATGCCTTCCTGTGCAGTGAGATCGCTTCGGCGGCTGTCGTGGCCCTACCGGAGGCCCACCGTCGGGCCTTCGAGACGGCCATGGACCAGGCCGGCATCGAAGTCCACTATTTGGGCCGGGTGACCGACGACGGGCGACTCCGCCTGCGAATCGGTCGCACGACCCTGCTTCGGCTGTCCGTCCGACCCTGGCGCCAGCGGTGGCTTCGGGCCTTAGAAGAACGTTTGCGCCTGGATACCGTCGTCTATGCCCGATAGTAGAACCGGGGCGGCGTGACGACGGGATGGAGCGACTCATGGGCCGCCGGGTAGGCCCCGATGGGGGATACCCGACTTGCTCTATTGCGATAAAGGGGAAGGGTAGGCCTCGGGTCTGGGGGGCGGGCTCACGTCATCCACCTCCGAACCAGATTGCAACAAAGCACGCCCGATTCGCCACTTGCCCCATGAGGGCGAGCGTAAGCCACGCATCCCATCGTCGTGCCGTCTCGTGGCTTCTCCGTCTGGCCGCATGGGGCCCGGTGGGCGGCCGGGATTCGAAGGGCCCTCTCTATCATATGTGAAGTTTCCCTGACCGAGGCCGGGCATCGGCGTCGAGGGGTTTTACGACGACGAATGATCTCAAGCCCAGGCCTGACGGGTCACGCCGACCTGTCGTAATTTGCGGCCTTCACCGTGGCCGCCTTCATCTCAATCCCTACACTTTAGACTCCCACCCCACTTTTCGTCCTGCCCATCCTCATCCTGCGGGCGGGCATTGTCCGAAACCGGTGGTATCGATGATGACCATCCCGACAGTCGTCGCCTCACGACGAGCTTGAATCCCCCCTCTGGCGGTCGCCGTCGCTGGCCGCCAAGGTGCCGACATTCCTCGCTCATCCTAAGAGGCGATACAGCGCCTGGCGCCTGTGGGGCCTGGCCCTGGGGATGGCTGTCCCGTCCGTCAATCTTCGGAAGGAAAGAACCCTACGTCGGTGGCCGCTCGCCGGAGGCGGTCCATGATGGCCCGGCCCAGACCGACCTCCGGGACGGGTTCGGCGTAAATCACGTCGACTCCGGCTTCGTCCAGCCGATGTAGGCAGTCAAACAGTCGGGCCGCTGCCTCCCGAAGGTCCCCCGTCGGCGACAGGACCTCGACGGCTTGAAAGGACCGGTCGGGTGGAGCCTCCCGGAAGGCCAAATAGCCGACTCGGTGGCTTGACGGCGGGGATGTCTCGCCAGGTCGAAGGACGCGGACCGGCGTGCGAGGCGCATAATGTCGGGGCAGTTGGCCTGGACTCATGGGTCGACCCAGGGACCCTATCTGAAGAGTGACGGGTCCGACGACGGCCTCGAGGACCTCAACCGGCAAAGCCCCCAGCCGGAGGACCGTGACAGCCTCTTCCGTGACGTACACGATGGTGGACTCGACCCCGAACTCGCAGGGCCCGCCGTCGATGACGAGGTCTACCTGGGACCGCAAGACGGGATCGAGGTGCTCGACCCGCGTGGGACTCAGACGCCCAAAGGGGTTCGCGCTCGGGGCGGCGACGGGAATCCCGGCGGCCCGGATGAGGGCCTGGGCGACGGGGTGGGACGGCCACCGAACGGCGACCGTCGGGAGACCAGCCTTCACGATGTCCGGCACGACGGACCGCTTCGGCAAGACGACCGTCAGGGGACCCGGCCAGAAGCGATCGATGAGGCGACGGGCCGAGTCGAACATAGTCTCGCATAGACCCTCCAACATGGCCAGGTCGGCGATATGCACGATCAGGGGGTCGAAGCGGGGTCGGTTCTTGACTTCAAAGATGCGGGCGACGGCGCGAGCGTCCAGAGCGTGCGCACCCAGGCCATAAACGGTCTCTGTCGGAAATACGACGAGGCCGCCGTCTCGGAGAATCCGAGCCGCCTCGGCAATCGTCTCTTCGGTCGGAAGCCGGATCGGAGCGCCCATGAAGGTATGGTCGACAAAGGCAATAAGGACCAGCAATTACATCTATTAGGGGTACAGGATGCAAGTTGAGAATGCAAGGCACGGAGCAGAGCGCACAGAGTATGCTTTGCAGCTCCCTGCGGCTTCGTCTATCTGCCCACCGGTCGACTTGCCT
>JANXAA010000500.1 GCA_025061865.1 Acidobacteriota bacterium
GTTCCGTCTTCGATGGGGGAGGGGTTCAGGGGTCTGCGAAGGGCTTGATCCCTGACCCTAAACACCTCGCCCCCCGTCTTGCATCCTAACTGCTTGAAAAACCGTCCTTCTCAAAGGGTCGGAAAAGCCGAATCCATCAGGATTCGCATAGAACGAAAGGCTCTGCCCCGAATAGCGAACGACGGATTCACCCCTCGCTACTCGCCGTTTAAGGCGAAGTCCGGGCGTGTTTGCCTCCATCAGACACGCTTGCAAAGTCAGGCGGGTTGGACCTGGAGACGGAGGGTCGCCCGGACGTCGCCGTAAATATGGACCGGGACTTCATAGATACCAGCCCGCTTGATGGGGCCTGGCAAGAGGATGCTCCGGCGGTCGACGCGAAAGCCCCGTTGGGTCAGCAGGCGAGCAATCTCGTCTCGGGTGACGGCCTGAAAGAGCAAGTCTTCCCGACCGGCCCGCCGGGTGATGGTCAGGACCTCCGCCTCCAGGGCAGCCTTCATCTGTTCGGCCTCCGAGCGAGCCTTTAGGGAACGTTGCTCGAAGGTCCGACGCAAGTTCTCGAACTGGCGAAGCGTCGCCTCGGTCGCTCGGACGGCGAGACCCCGGGGAATCAGATAATTACGGGCAAAGCCAGGTCGTACAGCGACGACTCGGCCCCGGCTCCCCAGATTCGGGACGTCCTGTAAGAGGATGACCTGAATGGAACGAGACATGAGAGCCCTCCAGGCGAATCTAACCCCATCGGTGTTAAGCGCTCGGCGTTAGGGATCAGGGCCGGGGTGTAAGGGTCCGGCTTTTGCTTGACCCCGAGCGACGTGCGCCCCACACTGGGTTCACTGGACCACGAAGGGTAGAATGCCCATGATGCGGGCTCGCTTGATGGCCGTCGCCAACTGCCTCTGATGTCGGGCGCAATTGCCGTTGATCCGACGGGGCGGGATCCGACCCCGCTCGGTGACCCACTGAGCCAGGAGTTCCAAGTCCTTGTAGTCGATGAACTCGACCCGCTCCCGGCAGAATCGGCAAAACCGACGGCTCTTCAGAAAGGCTCGGCGGGGGACGCCGATACGTACACCCTGGATTTCCATCTGTTCCGACAGGGGTACCTTCGCCATGGCCATTTCCTCGCCGATCTCGGTATCGGGGGCTCGGTGTCTAGGATTCGCAGGATCGGGGCGAAGCTGGACCCCGGACCCCTATCCCCAACACCGATAGACTGGGACTCGAGACCTTTACTAACGCTTAGCACCCCACACCTGAATCATTTGGGACGGGCGACGGATACGCCCTCAGGCAAGGTCAGGTTGAATTGCTTTTGTAGGACAGCCAGGTGCGCTCGGTTGACCCGTACAAATATGTAGCGGAGGACATGGGGCTGAAGCTTCAGCCACTGCTCG
>JANXAA010000501.1 GCA_025061865.1 Acidobacteriota bacterium
CTATCTCATCAGTGGGACTGCCTTCTTTGGATGGATGCTCCATCGAGTCCGGGAAAAGGGCCTCCTCAGCCGCCTCTACCTGGAATGAACGCAAGCATGCAGGATGCAAGAAAGTTCTCAGATCCCAGGGACCCGGTTCCGGAAGGGAGGGCTCAGGCCCGCTCGGACCATCTCGTTACTCTCGCCTGAAGGGAATTCAATTTTCGTGACCAGCGTGGGTTTGGGATCTCTTTGCGGGGCCTTGATGCCCGGGACCTAATCTTGCATCCCCCATCTTGCATCCTGTATCTTGGTACTTCTACTCCACCGGAGGTACCCATGCGACAATGGTGGGCTGCCCTTGCCTGTTGGTTTGGGACCGTCGGGCTTCTCTGGAGTCAGGCCCCCCCTACCCCGCGGGGCGAGGAAACGGTCGAGGTCCATCTCCAGGTCATTCCCTTCTACGCCGTCGACGAGTCGGGTCAGCCTGTCTTGGACCTGAAGCCAGAAGAAGTCCAGGTCTTCGTCGATGGCAAGCCTTACCCCATCGGTCATCTGGATCGATACGCCTTCATCCAGGGAATGAACTCTGACGACTCTGGCGGACTGGTCGACCGCGGCGGGGACCCGGCGGGCGCCTCCCAGTCTCTATCGGACTCGACTGGAAAGCCCCAGGCGGGGTTGAATCCCTCCCGGCGGCACGTCCTGCTCCTGTTTGACCTGGCTTTCTCGTCTCCTCGAGGATTCCGGATCTCGAGGGAAGTTTCCCTCCAGACCTGCGAGCGGGTCTTGGACAGTGACCTGGTATACCTATTGGTCTTCAGCGGCATGAAGGGCTTGAAACGCTTATGGGGACCCGTCTCGGGCCGCTCTCGGGTCTGCGACCTCCTGCGAACGTCACTCGGCCTGAAATGGGGCGTCCAGCGGGCGCCCTCTCCAGACATGGACTTTTCTGTCGAAGAGGGCCGGAACGTCGAAGACGTCGTCTCCTCGGCGGCGGAGTTGGAAGACTTTGTTCGGGAAGCCCAGACGTTCAGCCAGTGGACATATCGGAATGTGGCCCAGCGGCTGGCCGCCACGTTTAAGCAGTTAGCGGCCTCGCTTCGCCCCGTGCAAGGTCCAAAGCTTCTAATCTACTTTTCTCAGGGTGTGCGGAACGATATCTACTTTGCAGCCGCTTATGCCGAACCTGTTGAACAGCCCATCGTACCGGGTCAGTTCCCCCAATTATATGGCCAGGACGACCGGTTGGGTTCGTCGTTCTTCCAGCGGGAGTTCGAAGAGGCTATCCGGGCCCTGGCCGAAGCCGGTGTCATGGTGATGGTCGTTAATCCAGAGGGATACCTCATGGGGGCCGACGCTCCGTCGAGCGGAGAGAATTCCCTGCGGCATATGGCCCGAGTCA
>JANXAA010000502.1 GCA_025061865.1 Acidobacteriota bacterium
CCCGCCGCCGCGATAGACGCAAAGTGATGCCCGAAAAGGAGCACGGGACGCGCCGGGGCATAGTCGACACCGTCATACTGGGTATGGGCCGGCGTCGGACGATGTGGGTCGACACCCAGCCACCGCCCGACCCAGCGGCCGTAAAAGAGATATCCGAGGAGCAAGATGCCCAAGGATATCAGGATGCCCAGACCGACGTTCATAAGGCACCTCCCCACCATCGATCGGGATCCAAGCCCCACCCGTTAGGGCGGGGTCATCGGGATGCAGGATACAGGATGCAGGATGCAGGATACAAGATTCGTATTCAGCTTAGCGTCCCACACTGAGTCCTGAACACTGGTCTTGCATCTCGTACCGCTTCGGATATACTCCTGAAGCACTTCTGGACGTTTCGAGAGAGGTCGGCCATGCGATTCTGCCGATGGATTTCATCGGTCTTGGGTCTCGCCACCTTAGGGGTCGTTGTCGGAGCTGTCGCCAGCGCCCAGGTCCCCGCGTCTGCCTCGGATAAGGTCGTCACGGTCCTCCGAGTCGGTCGCCTGCTGGACGTCCGCCAGGGGCGTATCTTAGAGAATGTCGTCATCGTCGTTCGGGGTGAGAAAATCGAGGCCATCGGACCGGCTGGCCAGGTCCGGGTCCCGGCCGACGCTCGGGCCCTCGACCTGTCCCGGGCGACAGTCTTACCAGGCCTGATTGACATGCACACCCACCTCACAGGAGAACCTCGGCACATCGGCTACGGCGCCCTGGGCCTCTCTGTGCCCCGACAAGCCCTCATCGGGGCCAAGAACGCTCGGCTTACCCTGATGGCCGGCTTCACGACGGTCCGCAATGTCGGAGCGTCCGGTTACACAGACGTCGCCCTACGGGAGGCTATCGAAGACGGTGAACTCCCGGGTCCCCGGATGGTCGTCTCAGGACCGGCCTTAGGCATCACGGGTGGCCACTGCGATGAGAATCTCCTGCCGCCTGAATACCGCCATCAAGCCGAGGGCGTCGCCGACGGACCCGAGGCCGTCCTCCGCAAGGTCCGAGAAGTCATCAAGTACGGGGCCGACGTCATTAAAGTCTGCGCGACCGGCGGGGTCTTGTCCAAGGGGGATAACCCCGAAGCGAATTCAACGAAGACGAGCTCCGCGTCATCGTCCAAGAGGCTCATAAGCTGGGGCGGAAGGTCGCCGCCCATGCCCACGGCCGGGCCGGCATCTTGTTGGCCGTCCGGGTCGGTGTGGACTCCATCGAGCACGGAAGCTACATCGACGACGAGGCTGTCCGACTCATGCGGGAAAAGCGGGTCTACCTCGTGCCGACCCTTTACTTGGCCGACTGGTTTATGGAAAACGCCCCCAAACTTCAAATTCCGCCCTTTATCAT
>JANXAA010000503.1 GCA_025061865.1 Acidobacteriota bacterium
TACGCTCCGCATCGTCCAACAGATTCTTCTCCATATACGCGATGGCCAGGGCATTCCGAGCCGGGTGGTAGAGCGGCTCCAGGGCCAAAGCCCTTTGGAATTGGGCGATAGCCCCCTCGATATCCTTATGACACAGGTAAGCCGTACCCAGGTAGTAATACAGCTCCGCGACTTGATAAGGAGCAAGCCCCTGCTGGCTCTCGATCCGGGGGATCACTTCGCGGTAGAGGCTCACGGCCCGGTCGCACTGACCCTTCGTCAAATATTCATTCGCCTGAGCCAGCTTCGCCAGGGGTTCGTTGGGGACAGACGGCGGGATCGAAGAAGACCGCCCGCCTGCGCAGGCACTACCCCAGAGCCCAGCGCCCAGCGCCCAGAGGATCGTGCCCAGGGCGTAGAAGGACATAACCCCCTTTTTCCCCTCTGACCTTGGCTGTTTGCCCTTTTCCCCTTGCGCCATGCCTTGCCCCGAATCCTCAGCGGACCCGGACGACGACTGTCCCGGCGAACTTATCGTGCCAGGTCTGACGCCGCGCATCGAACAGAGCCCACAGGTAGCCCAGGTACAAGCACATCCCACTGAGGAAGCGACTTAAAAACCGGACGAGAGCCTTGCCCATGCCGATAGGCGATTGGCCGTCGACCGTATGAATCCGGAGGCCCAGCATCCTCTTCCCAAGCGAGTACCCCCGGGTCGCCGGTAGGTACACGTCATTCCACAGAGCTAGGATAAAGGCCAAGAGAATAGACAGGGCGATGCCGATGAGGGCCAGGGACATCATTTCCGTACTGGCCTGCATAAGGAAGACCATGGGGACACCGATCACAGTTCCCGGGAGGCCGACGATCAGGCCGTCGACGATCAGGGCCAAGAAGCGGACGCCGACACCGGCCAGGGGAAATTCGACGGCCACTACCGGAGCGGCCGCAGCTCGGTGCAACGGAGGGGGCGTCGCAGGGGGATGAGGGGTCGGGCCGGGGGATGGAGGCGGCGGGGGCGCCGGCGGACGGGGGGCGGACCTCGGCGGCACTTCGAAGGCGATCGTCGCATCGGGTGGCGGGGGCGGCACTTCCGGAGTCGGGGGCGTAGGCGCCGGGATGGGCTGGTCGGTGATCATCATCGTCGGGGCCTCCGAGGGAGGCATCGGCAATTCGACCTCGATGAGGGCCTTCCCCAAGTGGAGGCGGTCCTTATGGGCCAGGGGGGTGCGACCCTGGGTGAGTTTCCCATTGATGAACGTACCGTTGCTACTCCCCAGGTCCTCGATGAAGGCCCGGTATTCCTCCACGTAGAGGCGAGCATGCTGGCGGGACACGGTCTCGTGGTCGACCGTCACATCGCACTGCTGGCTTCGACCGATGGTATATTCGCCC
>JANXAA010000504.1 GCA_025061865.1 Acidobacteriota bacterium
CTGGGAACTGTCTTCTTAACGATGGAGATGGCATCCATGGCACATTCGATGAACGGCGCTCCGGTCCCACCGGACGTCGACCGGGGCCCACGGGTCGCCTCCATCCAGACAGCCCTTCAGGAGGCGGGCCTCGACGGATGGCTCCTGGCCGACTTTCGGGGCCGCAACGTCTTGGCCAACCGGGTCCTTCAACGGGTGACCGAACAGCAGAACACGCGCCGGTGGTTTTACTGGATCCCGGCCCAAGGCGAACCCGTGCGCATCTGTCACGCCATCGAACCCCGATGTCTGGACGGCTATCCGGGTGCCCTTCGGCTGTACGCCGGCTGGCGTCAGCTTCATGAGGTCCTTCAAACGGCTCTTCAGGGTGCCCGCCGGGTCGCCATGGAGTACTCACCTAACAACGATATCCCCTACGTAAGCCTCGTCGATGCCGGGACTGTCGAGCTCGTCCGGGGTTTGGGTGTCGAGGTCGTCAGCTCAGCCGACCTCGTCCAGCGCTTCGAGGCCGTCTGGACGGACGAACAGCGGGCCATGCATATGGAAGCCGCCCGCCGACTCCTTCGTATCAAGGACCGGGCCTTGCTGTACATCCGGCAGGCCCTCCTGCGCCATCGGCCTATTACGGAGTATGACGTCCAGCAGTACATTTGGCGTATGTACCGGCAAGAAGGCCTCGTCGCCGACCATCCGCCCATCGTGGCCGTCAACCAGAACGCCAGCAATCCCCACTATACCCCGACGAAGACCGAACATGCGCCTATCCGGATGGGTGACCTCATCCTCATCGACCTCTGGGCCAAGCTGAATCGCCCAGGTGCCATCTATGCCGACACGACGTGGATGGCCTACGCCGGTAAGGAGGTCCCACCCAAGTACGCCGAAATCTTCCAAATCGTCTATGAGGCCCAGTCGGCGGCCTATGACCTGATCGCTCAGCGCTTTCAGGCGGGTCAACCCGTCTACGGTTGGGAAGCCGACGATGCCGCCCGGGGCGTGATCCGGCAGAAGGGTTACGAGGCCTACTTCATCCACCGCACGGGCCACAGCATCGGCCAGGAGGTCCACGGCAATGGGGCCAACCTAGACAACCTGGAGACCCGGGACAGACGGCAACTCCTGCCGGGGACGGGCTTTTCCATCGAGCCGGGCATTTACTTACCTGAGTTTGGGGTACGAAGTGAGATGGACGTCTATTTAGACCCTAAGGCGGGCCCGATCATCACGACGGCGCCCCGGCAAACGGCTATCATTCCCCTCTTGAGTTGGCGTCCGGCGGCGGCCCCATGATTGAACCGGTGGCAGGATTCCTGGCGGCCGTCGGTGCCGGCTTTCTGGCCCAGCTCATCGACGGGACTCTGGGAATGGCG
>JANXAA010000505.1 GCA_025061865.1 Acidobacteriota bacterium
GGCCGAGATGGGTACCCTCGGGGTCTTGTTTCTGCTCCTTCACGCTTACAGCTTGGGCGGGGGTACCTATACGGGTATCGAAGCCGTCAGCAACGCCTTGCCAGTCCTCCGTGAGCCCCGGGTCGAGACGGGGAAGCGGACGATGGTGTATATGGCGGTTAGCCTGGCCTTTATCGCCGGAGGCCTCATCTTGGCCTACCTCCTCTTAGATATCCGCCCCCGGCTAGGGAAGACCCTGAACGCCGCTCTGTTCGAGAGGGTCGCCGCCGAGGCCCTGGGCGACGGCCGGGTCTTCGTCGTAACGGCTCTGGTGACAGCGGCTCTCATCCTGTTCGTGGCCGCTCAGACAGGATTCCTGGGCGGCCCCCGGGTCTTGGCTAACATGGCCCTGGACGGGTGGATGCCGACCCGCTTTGCCCTGCTAAGCGACCGTCTGGTGACTCAAAACGGCGTCCTTCTCATGAGCGCCGTGTCTTTGATCCTGATGTGGGCCTCCCGGGGCTCCGTGTCGTTCTTAGTCATACTCTACAGTATCAACGTGTTTCTGACCTTCTCGTTGTCCCAGCTCGGGATGGTCAAGCACTGGTGGGAAGTCCGTCACCGGGAGCCGGCTTGGGGCCAAAAGATTACGATTAACGGATTGGGCTTCCTGCTTACGTCGTTCATCCTGACGACGACAGTCATCGTGAAGTTCCACGAGGGCGGCTGGCTGACCCTGGCCGTCACGACCTCCTTGATCCTGCTGGCGGCCCTTATCCACCGTCACTACGCCCGCACACGCCGGCTCCTCCAACGCCTGGACGCCCTCCTGACGGCCGCCCTACCGACCCCGCCCAACCATACGACCCCCGCCCCGGTGGCGTCCAACGCCCACGGCTGGGACGTCACGGCCGAGAACACGGCTGTCCTCCTCGTCAACGGCTTCAACGGCCTGGGCCTCCACACGTTGTTCACCGTCCTGCGGATCTTTCGGGGCCACTTCAAGAACTTCGTCTTCCTTCAGGTCGGCGTCATCGACGCCGGTCGATTCAAGGGCGTCCAAGAAATCGAAAACCTCCGGCGGGCCGTCTCAGAAGACCTGAACCGCTATGTCGGACTTATGCGGGCTTACGGCTATCATGCCGAAAGTATTTACACTCTCGGGACGGATGTCGTCGAAGGAGTCGAGAAACTAGCCCTCGAGATCGTCGAGCGCTTCCCCCACAGCGTCCTGTTCGCCGGCCAGTTGGTGTTTCCCCGGGAGTCGATAGTCACCCGCATTCTGCACAACTACACGTCCTTTGCGATTCAACGGCGTCTCTACCATCGGGGCATCCCTGTCCTGATCTTGCCGGTTCGGGTGTAGTTCGATGTGGGGTGCCGG
>JANXAA010000506.1 GCA_025061865.1 Acidobacteriota bacterium
CGTCCAGGACGGCCAAGTCGCTTACGCTTCTTCAAACGCCCAGTCCGACCGTCTGGGTGAAGTCCTCGTCCGCCACGGGCTGTTGACCCCGGAGCAGTTGGACGATGCCCTGAAGCGCCTCCAACCGGACGTATCCCTCGGGAAGGTCCTCGTCCAGCTGGGCTATCTGTCCCCGAAGGAGCTCGTCCAAGGCGCTCATCTCCAGGTAGCGGCCGTCGTCGACAGCCTCTTTCAGTGGACGGAGGGTACGTACCACTTCATGGAGGGCCCCCTGCCTAAGCAGGTCGTGAATCTCCACATCCCCCTGCCAGCCCTCGTCTTGGAGTATACGGCTCGGCATGCACCGGTCACCTGGGTCCGGCGGTACTTACCCGAGGACCACGAGGCCCGGGCCAGCTTGCTGGAGTCTTTCTATCGGGTCCAGCCGGAGATGCACCTACCCTCGGAGATCGAGGAGGTCTTCACGTGGCTGGACGGCCAATCGACGGTCGAGGAAATCGCTGCCCAGACGGGCCGAGAGGCCTTCTTCATTGCCAAGGTCATCGTCGGACTCGGCGTCCTGGGCCTTGCCGAGGTAACCCTTACGCCCCGCCCGGTCTCGGTCCCCGAGACGGTCCCGGTCCCACCGGGACCCCGGCCGGCGAGTCTGCCGGAGGAGGTGACCCCGACCGAGACCCCTTGGGTGGCCCCGACCGGAATGGAAGTGCCCAGTTCCGAAGCCGAGACCCCGCCCCCGACCCGACCGCTGGTCGCCCCGTCGCCCCCCTCGACTCAACCCTTCACCGGCGTCGTCACCGTGCCTCAACGGCACTACCGTCGGCGGGCAGCCGCCGCTGTAAGGCTTCGACGGCTGGCTCTCACCGTCTTCCTGGTGGTCCTGGCCGTCGGCTTGTCGGGCCTGGCCCTTTGGGTCTGGCGCCAGGGCCGTCTGTCCCCGCCCGTCACTCCGGAACTTCCCCCGACTCGACCGTCGGCGTCATCGACACCCTTGGCGCCGACTCCGACCCCGCCGTCGACGTCTGCCCCGGTCACTCCAACGCCGGAAGAGACGACGGCCCTACCTCCGGCAACCCCACCGGTCGAATCCCTGCCGCCCCCGCCGACCCCTTTGCCCCCAACGCCATCAACCCCGCCGGCGGTGCCCCTGACGGTCGAGACCCCGACGCCGCCCAGGCCCGGCCCAGGCCCCGACGTCGTGCGTCTGATCGAACACCGGGAGCTTCCGACGGCGGCCCGCCGGTCGTCCGAATGGCTCCGCCAGCAGGACCCGCAAGCCTGGACTGTTCAAGTCGAGCTGGCCTGCCGGGCTGAGACCGTCGTCCAGGCCCTTCAGCACGTCCGGAATCCCGAACAGATATACG